>PLKR01000290.1:0-1777 GCA_003140655.1 Acidobacteriaceae bacterium
TCCGTGACCTCGTCCATCGGCCGGTCGCCATTCACAGAGATTAATCTTCCCGTGCGCTGGTAGTAATCCACCACCGGAGTAGTTTGCTCCTGGTAAGCCGCCAGCCGCGGCCGAATCACTTCCAACCGGTCGTCATTGCGGGTCACCAGCTTCGGCCCGTCGAAGTCGCAAACTTCATCGACACGGGGCGGCTGGAAGTGGACGTTATAGATCCGCCCACAGGTGGGACAAGAACGGCGTCCAGCAATGCGGAGCAACAACTGATTATAGTCCACGTCCAGGCGGATCACAATTGGCCAGGCGCGAGTCGGGCGCGAGTTGTCAAAGAGCCTGTCGTCGAGCAACGCATCCAGCCATCCGGCCTGAGACGCAGTCCTGGGAAAGCCGTCCAGCACATAGCCGCGCTTGCAATCCGGCTGTTTCAGCCTGAGCCGGACCATCTCACAAACCAGGTCGTCGGAAACCAGTTCGCCTCGCGCCATAACCGCCTTGGCAGCCATGCCGAGTTCNNATCAAGTACCGTTCCATGATGCGCTTGGCCTGAGTGCCTTTACCGGCGCCCGGGGGTCCAAGCAGAACCACGGGGCCTACGTCGCGTGAGGTTTCCTGCGCCATCAGTTGGCCAAAGCCTCCCGAACAGTGTTCAGCAACCCCACAAACCCGGTAGAGACGTTGCTTGCAATCTTGCCGCCGGCATAGACGTAGCAAGCTACGTCTCTACGACAACCCTACGACCAATTCCGGCGGCCGCGAATGCGTCCGCTGCGCGGGGTAAATCCATCGTAATGGCGCATGATGAGCTGCGCTTCGACCTGCGTAACCGTATCCATAGCCACGCCCACCACGATCAGCAGCGACGTTCCGCCGAAATAGAAAGTGACCCCCAAGCCGTTGGTCACCCACACCGGAAGCTGCTCAAACATCCTCCCGCCCAGCCAGAAGGGCAAATGATTCAAATGAATGCCGGCCATCATCCACTCGGGAATAAACGAGATGATGATCAGGTACAGCGCGCCCACCAGCGTGATGCGGGTCAGAACTTCGTTAATGTAGTCGGCCGTGCGCTTGCCCGGACGAATGCCCGGAATGAAGCCGCCATACTTCCGCATATTGTCGGCGACCTCACTGGGATTGAAAACGATCGACACATAGAAGTACGCGAAGAAAATGATGCCCACCGCATACAACACCGTATAGAGCGGCTCGCCCCAGCCCAGCATTCGAATCATGTCGCCGAAGTAGCGGCTGTTTTTCAAGCTATATCCGAGCATCTGGGGCAAACCCAGAATCGAAGACGCAAAGATCACGGGCATGACGCCGCCTGCGTTCACGCGTAACGGCAAGTGGGTAGACTGCCCGCCCATCACCTTGCGTCCAACCACTCGCTTGGCATATTGCACCGGGATGCGCCGTTCGCAGCGCTCGACGTAGACGATGAACGCCACCACCGCGATCATGAACACGACCAGGCCAGCCATCAGCACCGGTGTGATCGCTCCCCAGGTTCCGTTCCTGGCCTTGTCAAAAAGATCCTCCACACCGCGCGGCAGGCCCACCACAATGCCGGCAAAGATCAGCAGCGACATGCCGTTGCCGATGCCGCGGTCGGTGATCTGCTCGCCCAGCCACATAATGAATGCGCTGCCCGTGGTCAGGGTCAGCATGGTCATCAGAACGAACCCGGGACCGGGATGCAGCACGAAGTCTCCGGCTTTCTCCAGGCCGATGGCGATGCCGAACGACTGCACCGCGCTTAGAATGACGGTGATGTAGCGGG
>PLKR01000290.1:1831-1974 GCA_003140655.1 Acidobacteriaceae bacterium
CCGCTTCGATTGAAGGCTTCTTCGAGTTTGAGGAAGTTGACGCCCGGAGTGGGAAGATGTCCGCCCAATCGGTAGACCGCGAGCATGGCCAGCGTAAACAGAACCCGCTTCCGCAAGTCGGGGATGCGGAAGATGTTCGCCAG
>PLKR01000290.1:1986-2158 GCA_003140655.1 Acidobacteriaceae bacterium
TCGCCGAGAATCTTCACCGGAAGCTTGGCCTTGATCACTCCCGCTTTGCGCAGCACCTCGGGCGTAATGGGCGCGCCGTGCAGATCCGCGCCCAGCGCGGCCAGGCGCTCCAGGCTGACGATGTTGAATTCCTTGCGGAAAATATTGGTAAAGCCGCGCTTCGGCATGCGGC
>PLKR01000290.1:2173-7618 GCA_003140655.1 Acidobacteriaceae bacterium
GTCTTGCCCATGCCGGAGCCCATACCGCGCCCCACGCGCTTGCGCTTTTCCGACGCCTTCTTCGGTGCTCGAATGTTGGATAAATTCATGACTCGGCTTCCTGATGCACAATCTCTGTATGTTGCACAACGTGTCGTANNCAGAATCTCGACCAGATGCGGAACCTTGGCCACCATGCCCCGAATCGCCGCATTGTCCGGACGCTCGATCACCTGGTTCAACCGGGTAAATCCCAGTCCCTTCACCACGCGCTTCTGTGTCACCGGGGCGCAAATGGCCGAAACCACCCACTTCAGGTGAATCTTTCCGCTGACCGCCTTCGGCTTCTTCGTCGTCATCGATAATTCCTCAGTGGCCAGTGGTCGGTGACCAGTGGCCGGTTCTTCCTAATCTTGTATCTCGGTACTCGCTACTAGGTACTCAGTACTCGTTACAACTCCTGCACCGACTTGCCGCGCATGGCGGCGACGCTCTCCCTGCTCTTCAAATGCCGGAGCGCGTCGAAAGTCGCTTTGATCACGTTGTGNNACTTTGCCGGAGCCATAGCGTCCCAGAATCAGGTGCGGAATCGAAGTCTGCGTCAGGTTGACCTTGATCAGGTTTTTCTTCGCCGACTCAATCGCCTTGCGAATGGCCTGCGGAACTTCCTTGGCCTTGCCCGCGCCATGGCCCACCACCGCGGCCGACGGATCGCCCACCACCACCAGCGCGGCAAACGAAAGGTTCTTGCCGCCCTTCACCACCTTGGTGACGCGGTTGATGGCCACCACCTGGTCTTTCAACTGGAACGAATTCGCATCGAGCTTCTTGATAACAGTTGGCATTCTTTTCCTAGCTTCTAGCCTCTAGCTGCTAGCTTCTAGCCACCCCGCAACGGGTTAGCTAGCAGCTAGAAGCTAGAAGCTGTTCTTCAAAATTGCAATCCTGCTTCGCGCGCCGCATCGGCCAGCGCCTTTACCCGTCCGTGATAAATGTAGCCGCCGCGGTCAAACACGACTTTACTCACGCCTTTAGCCTTGGCTCGCTCGGCGATGACCTTGCCTAGGGCCTTCGCGGCCGCGACGTTGCCGCCAGTGCGCCGGTCTTCCTTCTTGCCTTCGGCGGAACTCGCCGAAACCAGCGTCTGGCCGTGCAGGTCGTCGATGACTTGCACGTAAATGTGATTCAGCGAACGGTACACATTCAGCCGCGGACGCTCCGCCGTCCCCTGCATCTTCTTGCGGATGCGATCATGGATGTGCTCGCGCTTTTGATTCTTCGAAATTCTTGTAAGCATCTTTCGTTAATCCTTAATCCTTCTGGAGATCCTTCGCTTCGCTCAGGATAGCGGCAGCGGGCTCCCGCTTCGCTCACGCCCGCTAAGCGCCGCTACTTCGCTCCGGTCTTGCCNNCGCATTTCCGCCGCCACCTGGCCTACCTGCTGGCGGTCGATTCCAGTGACCGCGATCTTCGTCTGCTTGGGATCGACCGAGGCCTCGACGCCGGTGGGCAACGGGTACTCGATGGGATGCGAATATCCCAGGCTGAACACCACCACCCCTTTGCCCTTCATCTCGGCGCGGTAGCCAATGCCGACGATTTCCAGATCCCGCGTCCAGCCTTTGGTCACGCCCTCGACGGCGTTATTGACCAGGGCGCGAGCCAGTCCGTGCAGAGCAGCCTGCGAATCGTTCTCGCGGATGGCGACGATGTTTCCGTCCTTCTGCTCCACCTTGATGCCCGCGGGAAGAGCCGTGTCCAGCTTGCCCTTCGGCCCCTGCACCAATACCGTGTTGCCTTCAATGTTCACCGTCACCCCTTTGGGGATCGGGATCGGCTTTTTTCCAATTCGTGACATAAGAGCTTCTAGCTTCTAGCTCCTAGCTTCTAGCCAGGCGCTTCATCAGTGATTTACTTATTTGTTCAGTCCGTTTATCTCTCGCAGCGTGATTAGCTAGTAGCCAGAAGCTAGTAGCTAGAAGCTGCTTTACCAGATTTCGCACAACAACTCGCCGCCTACGCCTTCCTTGCGCGCCTGGCGTCCGGTCATCACCCCGCGCGGCGTCGTAAGGATGTTGATCCCCATGCCGCCCAGCACCCGTGGAATCTCGCTGCGGCGCACATAGACCCGGCACCCGGGACGCGACACCCGCTCCACCTTTGAAATCGCCGCCTCATTGTGCGCGCCATATTTCAAGTAGATCCGGATCACCTTGTGGCCTTCTTCCTCCGTGGCCTTGAAGTTCGAAATGTAGCCCTCTTCCTTCAGGATGCGGGCGATCTCCACCTTCAGCCGGGAAGCCGGAACATCCACCTTTTGGTGCCGCGCCTGCAGCGCGTTGCGCACCCTCGTCAGCATGTCTGCGACCGGATCGGTCAACCTCATCGTTTGCTTCTCCTCTCGCCACCCGTTCGCTCCGCGTTCNNGTCTCGCGAAGGACCTGAGCGAGCCGCGCGATCATTCTCGCGTTCTTTGCGAGAATGCGAAATCGCGCGTTTGGCGCGCTTCCCTATCGCGCTTCCCTACCACGACGACTTCGCAACCCCAGGGATCTCCCCGCGCAGCGCTAGCCCACGGAAGCACAAGCGGCACAGGCCGAACTTGCGCAAATAAGCGCGCGGCCTTCCGCATATCTTGCAGCGGTTGTGCCGGCGCGTGGAAAACTTGGGCGTCTTCTCCTTGTTGTTGCGAGCCAGCTCAAACTTCTTTTCGATCTTCGCGTCTTTAACTCGTTTCGCTGTAGTCATGAAATCCTTAAAGANNAGCGTGCGCGCCTGGTTGTCGTTCGCCGCCGTGGTCACAATGGTGACGTTCATTCCCTTCTGCTTGTCGACCTTCTCGTAAAAAATCTCCGGAAAGATCAACTGGTCGTGCAGGCCGAGCGTATAGTTGCCGCGGCCGTCGAACGACTTGGTCGAGACTCCACGGAAATCGCGTACTCGCGGCAGAACGATGTTCACCAGCCGGTCGAAGAATTCATACATGCGGTCGCCACGCAGCGTCACCATGGTTCCNNGTGATGATCGGCTTCTGGCCGGTGATCTGCCCCAGCTCGTTCACCGCGGGATCGAGCACCTTCGAGTTTTGTGTGGCCTCGCCCATACCCATGTTCACCACGATCTTGTTAAGGCGCGGAACCGCCATCGTGTTCTTGAGTTCGAGTTCTTTCAGCAGTGCCGGAGCCACTTCCTTCTCGAACTTGGACCGCAGCCGCGGCCGCTCCTTGGCGCTGTGGTGCGCCTGTGCCGGAGCCTTCTGCTCCTGCGCCGATTCCTTCGAGCCCTTCTTGTCTTTATCCTTCGCCATCGCGTCTCTTCAACTTCCCCTCACCGAGTCGGATTGCAGAAAGCCGTTAGCCATTAGCTCTTAGCCTTTAGCTTCCTGCGTATACCGCTGCGTGAGACTCAAATTGTTATCACTGCTGCTTGCATCATCGGCCACAAGCTAAAAGCTAATGGCTAAGAGCTACCAGCTTACTTGTCCAGCGTCGTTCCGCACTTCTTGCATACCCGGACTTTCCGGTCACCGCGCACTTCGTGTCCGATGCGCACCGGGCCGCAGCTCGGGCACACCAGTTGCACGTTGGATAGCGCGATCCGGCTCTCCTGCTCGGCAATGCCGCCCTTGATGTTGCGCTGCGGGTTCGGGCGCACGTGCTTTTTCACGATCATCACATGCTCGACCAGAAGCTTGCTGTCGTCGGGAAACACGCGCAGCACGCGTCCTTCCTTGCCTTTGTCCCGCCCCGTGATGACCTTCACCGTGTCGTTGCGGCGGATATCGACTCGCTTGTGTTCCGTGCTGACAGTTCTCATAAAGTCAAAGTTTCAATGTTTCAAAGTTTCAAGGTTTCGAAAGTTCTCCGATTGCCGAGAAAACTTGAAACGTTGAAACCTTGAAACCTTTCTTCAAATCACTTCCGGCGCCAGCGAAACAATCTTCAAAAACTTCTTCTCGCGCAGCTCGCGGGCCACGGGACCGAAGACGCGCGTTCCCACCGGCTCGCCCGCATCGTTGATCAACACCGCGGCATTCTGGTCGAAGCGGATATACGTTCCGTCGCGGCGCCGATGCTCCTTGCGTGTCCGCACAATCACCGCCTTCACCACTTTGCCCTTTTGCACTTGCCCGTCCGGAGCGGCTTCCTTCACCGCAGCGGTGATTATGTCGCCGAGGCCGGCATTCAGCCCGGTGGAACCGCCGAGCGGCAGAATCATCTGCAGCTTGCGGGCGCCGGAGTTGTCAGCGACCTCCAGCATGCTTCTCATCATCACGGCCATGGCTAATCTCCCTCGGTCCCAGTGCGGCTACTTGCTATCCTGCTCCAGCACGATCTCCGGCACCAGCGTCGTCTTGCGCACGATATCCTTCAGCTTCCAGCGCTTCAGCTTCGACATCGGACGGGTCTCTTCAATCCGCACCACGTCGCCCACGTGCGCTTCGTTTTTCTCGTCGTGCGCATAAAACTTCTTGTTGCGCGCCACCACGCGCCCGTAAAAGGGATGCGCCTTCTTGCGCGTCACCTTGACCACGATGGTCTTTTGCATGCGGTTGGCGACCACTTCTCCCACCACTTCCTTGCGCCGGCCCTGCACACTCTCGTTCTTCGGGGTTGCGGATTTCTTGGTTGCGGTTTCCGCCATTAGCGTTTCTCCGTTGCGGCCGAGCGCGAGCGCTCGCCTAAAATTGTTTTGACGCGCGCAATGTCTTTGCGCATCCCGCGAATTTTCTTCAGGCTCTCGGTCTGGCCCATGTTCAGCTGAAACTTCAGCTTGAACAACTGGTCCGCGAGATCCTGCCCCTGGTGCTNNTTGCGAATCTTGTCGGATTTCATAAAATTCCTTAGTGCGCCGTCTCTCGTTTCACCAGAGTCGTGCGCAGCGGCAGCTTGTGCGACGCCAGCCGCATAGCCTCGGTCGCATCCACAATCGTAACCCCTTCCATCTCAAACAGAATCTTTCCCGGACGCACCACCGCGACCCAGTGATCGGGCGCGCCCTTGCCCTTGCCCATGCGGGTTTCAGCCGGCTTCTTCGTCACCGGCTTGTCGGGAAACACGCGGATCCAGATCTTGCCGCCGCGTTTTACGAAGCGGGTCATGGCCACGCGGCTGGCTTCAATCTGGCGGTCGGTGATCCAGCCGGGCTCAAGCACCTTCAGCCCAAAATCGCCAAAGGCCAGCGTGCTTCCGCGCCAGGCCTTGCCGGTCATGCGCCCGCGCTGCTGCTTGCGGTACTTCACTTTCTTTGGCATCAACATAAAAATTTCCTCGTAGAGACGTTGCTTGCAACGTCTCTGTGTGCAGCCCCCGGAAGACGCAGGGCGCAGCGACGCAAATCCCTAGAACGCTCCCACCGCCGTCTGAGCCTCCCGCTTCTTAGCCGGAAGAATCTCGCCCTTGTACACCCAGCACTTCACGCCGATCACGCCGTACGTGGTCCGCGCTTCCGAAAAACCGTATTCGA
>PLKR01000123.1 GCA_003140655.1 Acidobacteriaceae bacterium
ACCTTTGGGTTATGAGCCCAACCGAGTAAACGACAGCACGACATTTCAACGACTTGACGCCGCCGGGAACGACACAAAGTCATTGAAAGGACACTAAAGCACAGTTATTGGACCACAGTCGGACTACAGTACCATACGCAACTCACGGGAGTGAATCGTGACGACGCACGCGAGCGAGAGCGGGAGCGGGAGACAGTCCCTCGTTAGCGTTTCGGTTTCGCTTGGCTCTTGAATAGCGGTCCTCGCTTCACGTGCATTGCCTTCAGCGAGCTGGCATTCTCCTCCTGGAAGGTGCCCAGCCATTGGCTCTCGGCGTCCTCGTCGATCGAGAACACCAGCCCCGGGCCAGCTTCGTACAGGACCACCGTGAAGTCGACGGTTGGACCCTGAGCGCCCCCGACGGGTCCGACGGCAAATGGAGTGGGCGGCCAAAAGGCGTATCGCCCTGCGGCGTCAGGTGCGGCCGCAGTCCCCGCGATCGGAACGGCAGTGTACTCACCCGGCGTGCCCGGTACGAAGGACGCGTAAGGATCGCTGAGATCTACCGGAGTAGGGGGTCCGCCGGTCCCGGTCGTGAAAACAAGCGACGCAAACGTTCCTTGCCCGACGAAGTCAAACTCCCAGCCCGGGTTCACGGGGAAGGTGCCGTTGTCGGCGAAGGCCTGCGCCCCGAAGCCGTAGGTATGGTTGAGATCAGATCCGTCGGACGCTATGGTCCCTTGCGGAACCACGATTCCCGTGCCCTGGGCGAAATCATCCAACTCAAGGACAAGAGCTGCTCCCAGGTTGGCTGCCGTGGTGTTGTTGGGATCCAAAAGGTTGAGTTTCGGGTCCGTCGCATATAGCCCGAGCGTGTGAATGGATCCCAACCCCGTGACGCCGGTCATGCTGCCATAACCGGGCACGGTGTTCGAAAAGGAGTAGTTGCCTGTGAGTCCGCCCGGGGTACCCGTGGCCATGACGGTGCCCACTTCGTCATCATCGCCTTCACCGGTGAATGTGGCGCTAAACGTTCCCGCGGCGGTATTGGCGGCAACGAGTTGTCCCGCTGCGGCGAAGAGCTGGTCCTCCGTGTTGTCCAGGATGCCAAATACGTCCGTTGACAGCACTGTGCTGTCGAAGGAGGTGACGCTGCCCTGGCCGTAGGCTGAACCCGCCATAGTATCGTCGGGATCAATATCGATGATGCGTAATACTTCTGGACCAACAATGTAGTAGGCGAGCGAGATGGGTTCATTGCCGTGGTTGGGATCCGTGAAGCCGGTGATACTGCCCCGCCCATACACGTCCGNNTGGTGTTCGAGAACACGCCTCCATACGCAAACGGGGAGCCTGCGATGTCTATCCCGGAGAGGGTGAAGGCAAAATTGCCGCCGGCGCCACTCGTTGCCGTCTGCAGGTCGAAGCTTCCGCTGGAAGTTGCCGATCCATCAAACTGCGTGATCAGCGCATGACTTGCGTTGATGAACTGAACGGCGAAGGTCTCGATGCCCTGCACCCCGACATTAGGGTTGCTGGCCGAAACATTAAGGACGAGTGTCCCGGTGCCGGTGGTTGGATTCACCGTCATTGAACTGCCGGTTGCCGTGATTATGTAGGTCGATGACGGGAAGACGTTTTGCCCGTCGTTATAGTCCTGTTCGCCGCCGACGACGTTGCCGCTTAAGTCAAAGCCCACCGCGCCTGCGACGCCGTAGTAAACCGGTCCTTCGGAGGGGCTATTTTCCAGCCCGTTCACATAGAACACGAACACGATGGGAGCCTTCTGCTGTGCTGTGTTGCTTTCGGTGAAACTGGCTGTTGCTGTGGCTCCCGCCGCCGCGGCCGTTACGGAGTAGCCGCCGGGCGCCGCGTTAGCCGTGCATGTGATCGACGCGGTGCCATCGGACGCCGTGGCAACTGTGGTGGCGGAGGGGGTGCAGCTCTGACCGGCTGATCCCGCGACAGGCGTGAATGTAACCGTCACTCCGCCGGCCGCTGTTCCATTGGATGTTACGGTGGCTACCAGCTTGTTGGTAAAGACCTCACCGACGGTTGCGGTTTGTCCCGATCCGCTCGTCGCCGTGATCGCGATGGTGGGTGGAGGCGGAGGTGGTGTACTCGAACTGCTGCTGCCGCAACCCGTCAGGAACCCAAAGGCCACGCAAACCATAATCGATGCGAGAATGCCGGTCAAATTGCGGTTCATGGCGTCACCCCTTTTTCCGCGGTGCGTTCACAGGCTTGTGGCGACACTTCGATCCCGTGGTCATTGCGCATAATCAGTGAGGTCGAACGAATGAAACGACTATGCCCCATGGATTCGCTCCTCTTTCGAGTGATGAAAGTTGCGGAGTCAGTGCTCCTGCAGAGATGCCGTCTTCGCTACTCAATTGTCCTTGACCAGGGTGCCTATGACAGCCGTGTCCGCGTCCGTCTCAAGGGCCAGCATTTCCTTCCCGCAGTCGACAATCACGAAGCTGAAATTCAATGCGGACTCGCCATTCGGCGTTATTGTAAGTGTGCCCTTGCAGTTCGCATCGACCGAGTAAGACCCTGTGACTGGTTCCTCAGCGAACGTGAGAATCGTGCCGTTCTCGCTACCCGCGATGTGTCCGTTTATCACTCCATCTCCAGAGTCGTTGACACTTAGCGCCAACTCGCCGATGAGGATCACTGGACCCGTGAACGGCGCTCCTGCGAGGAAGCTCCCCCTCACTGCCAACCCAAACCTACCCCTAACTCCGGCGTTGGTGCAGGTCGGGGAACCTTGCGCCACCCAAAAACCTCCATTGGTAGCACCTGGGTTCCCGCTAACTGATTGCAACTCGGCGGAAGTGACCACAGCAGAGAAAGGGTGAGTGCTTCCGTCTTTGGTGGTCGTACCAGTGACCGCGCAGTTTGAAGCGACTTCATACGTTCCATTAACAGAAGTCCCGGTTTCATCCGTTCCCGTAAACTTGCCTGTGGATGGGTCAAATTTGAACTGGAAGAGGTTGGCCTCGGGCTGACCCTCGGCGTTCGTGCCCTCGCCCAAAGACCCGTAGGTGCCACTCAGAGAGGCGTTTGAACAAGGCGCGTTTGAACCAGCCGCCCAGGCAGCAGAGTTGAGCGCAAAGCTGGCAAGAACAATCATTCGAGCGATGCGAAGTGTTTTGGAAATCATTGTGCTCTCCTCTTCTCTTTCCTGTTTTCTTGCTTCATAGTCGGCCCCTCATGTGCCTATTGTTCCAAAACCGTCAAGGCACCGGTGGCACCATCGATGGTGTACATCGAGACGTCGTTCGAGACGAAATTCGTTACATAGGCGAACTTTCCGGACGGATGGACTGCTATCGAGGTGGGAGATAGTCCGGCAGCTATCGTTCCTATGGGCGTCAGGGCCCCGGTGGTGCCGTTGATGGTGTACATCGAGACGTCGTTCGAACTGAAATTCACCACATAGGCGAACTTGCCCGCAGGATCCACGGCGACTGAGAAAGGGCCTGTTCCCGCAGCAATGTTCCCTATGGACGCTAAGGCCCCGGTCGTGGCGTCGATGATGTACATGGAGACTTCGTTCGAGCCGTAATTCGTTACATAGGCGAACTTGCCCGCAGGATCGACGGCCACGAAGTCGGGAACTGATCCGGCGGTGATTATCCCAATGGACGTCAAGGCCCCGGTAGTGCTGTCGATGGTGTACATCGAGACGCTGGATGAACCGCCGAAGCTGCCCTCGCATTGCGGGCAAGCTCCCCCGTCCGCCGCATAGGCGAACTTCCCGGATGGATCCACTGCCACCGAATTGAAAAATCCCGGAGTTCCGTTTATCCCGGTTGCGATTATCCCTCCAGTGGTGGGCGTTAAGGCCCCGGTCGTGGGATTGATGGTGTATGCTACGACGCTGCCAAAATCGATATCCCACACATCCCCCGAACTCGCAACGTAGGCGAACCTGCCAAAAGGATCTACGGTCACGGAGTCGGTAAATTCGTCATCCAAAGGCACCGGTGGTCCTATGGACGCTAAGACCCCAGTCGTCGCGTCGATGGTATACATGGAGGTCGAGCCGCCGGAATTCGCTACATAGGCGAACTTGCCCGCAGGATCGACGGCCAAGAAGTCGGGACCTGACCCTGGGGCGATCATCCCAATGGACGCCAGTGCTCCGGTTGTGGGATTGATCGTGTACATGGAAACGTCGCCACCAGAGTCGGGGCAGCCCGCATTCGCTACATAGGCGAACTTTCCGGCAGGGTCCACAGCGATTGATTGCGGAGCAACTGCTCCCATCGTGTTGGTGGTGGCGGTGAAGGTCAAGGAGTTCGAGGTACCGCCGCCGGGCGTGGGGTTGGTCACCGTCACGGCTGGCGTGCCGGTTGAGGCGATGCTGGCAGCAGGGATGGCNNTTGCGTGGAGTTGACGAAGGTGGTGGCGGGCGCCGACCCGCCGAAGTTCACCATCGAAGATGCGACGAAGTTCGTCCCACTGATAATAAGCGTGAAAGCCCCACAACCAGCTGCGGTACTGTTTGGCGAAATGAAAGTAATCGTGGGGGTCTGATTTGCGGGCGGCGGCGGCGGTGGCGGAGGCAATTGTTGTGTCGAGCTACTCCCGCCGCAGCTTGCAAAACCCGACATCGTCAACAACAAAAAGAGAGCGCACATCATATGAGAGAAAGCCTTGTCCTTCATGAACGACCTCCACATTTGAGATTGCTCCCCGTCCCACACAACCGCTTCAAGAGGGGAAGTGTGCATCCAAACTTAGTCAGCGCACCCTTAGTCCTTCTCCTCCTCCAGCCTCTTCGCCTCTCCCGTGACAACCTTGCCCGTCTGATTTAGCCCGCTGAGCACGGAGAATCTCTTGCCTCCGTCAAGGACTATGATGTTGGCTTTTGTACCATCCGCAGCGAGGAGCGAGCCGGTACAATCCGGATAGACCGTGTAGCTTCCGTTCGGCCACGAGGAATCGGTCCAGTCGTAGGACCCATCAAGGCTGCTTCCGGTGGCGCGAATGATGCCGCGCGTTCCGTCTCCGTTAAAGACGTCGAGGCCCATCTCGGCGACAGGGCCACCCAAGGCACTGTTCACGCCCGTCCTGAGATAGGCATAGGTCCCTTTGAGGTTGGCAAAGCTACAGGCCTGATCCTGGGCATGAACGTTGATGCTGGCCCCTGGAATGCGGGCAAAAGTCGAAAGGAGTACGAAACCTGTCGCGAGAAGAAAATACTTTCCGAACTTGCTCATTTTTGATTCTCCTTATTATCTTTTTCCGGCTCAAACTAGAGTTCGTGTCTCTGGGGTCCGCGAATTTGCATTGATTCCGTCATGCTCAGTCGCTATACAAAATGCTCAGCCTGCGTCCGGCGACATTGGCGCGAACTCGCTTGAGGCGCAATGGTCGGCGTATGGTCTGTGGCTGTTTTTGTTCTGATCGTGCAAGTCGTTGAATGTAGGCTGGTTGTAGCGAACCACACATACTCCTTAGGTGATAACTAGTGGTGATAGACTACTGGGAATCTGGGGGGAGTCTTGCCATGGAGGCGACCGAGCGAACCCGCAGGATCCGATTCGACGCCTTCGACGTGGACACGCGTGCGGGTGAGGTGCGCAAGCACGGCATCCGGCTAAAGCTTCATCGCCAACCCTTCCAGGTACTCTCGCTTTTGCTGGAGCATCCGGGGGACGTCGTTACGCGCGAGGAGCTTCGCCGGAAACTCTGGCCCGGCGACACTTTTGTCGACTTCGATACCGGTCTGAACAGCGCCGTCAAGAAGTTGCGCGACGCGCTGTGCGATTCAGCCGAGGAACCCCGCTACATCGAGACTGTGCCCCGCCGCGGCTACCGGTTCATCGCTCCAGTCGAAAACGGAGACTTAACCGCACCCGCCGCTGTCCATGAAAAGCTCGCGGTCGTACCCTTATCATTGCAGCGCTCATTGACGAAGCGCTGGCGTGTTCTTGGGGTTGCTGCCTCCATACTTGTTCTTGTTGTCGTCGTAGTTTCATGGCGCGTGTTCTTCGCCCGACCTGTGCTGACCGGGACGGATGTCATCCTTCTCGCGAGCTTTGTCAATAAGACCGGCGACCCCGTCTTTGACAACTCCCTCGACAGACCTCTCGAGGTCAAACTTACCGAATCCCCGTTCCTCAGCCTTCTTTCAGAAGCTGACGTCGCCTCTACCATGCGGATGATGCGCCGCAATCCCGACGAGCGCGTGACTCAAGATCTGGGCGTCGAAATCTGCAAACGCCGTGGGCTGCAGGCCCTCGTTGTGCCGGAAATTGCCTCGATCGGCAGCACCTATGTCATCACCTTGGATGCGATTGATGCGCACAGCCAAAAATTTATTGCGCGGCAGCAAGTCAAGGCGAACAACAAGGATCAAGTGATCGCTGCCCTGGGCAAAGCAGGCTCGCAGTTGCGAAAACGGCTTGGCGAAGGTCTAAGCTCTCTCCAGAAATTTGACGCGCCCCTGGACCTTGCCACTACCAGTTCGCTCGAGGCTTTACAAGCCTACAGCTCCGGGCTTATCCTCTACCGCTCCG
>PLKR01000144.1:0-493 GCA_003140655.1 Acidobacteriaceae bacterium
AGGTCAAGCTTGGCGACCGTCTACGCGTGCGCCCGGGCGAGAAAATTCCAGTCGACGGCATTCTGCTCGAAGGCCGCAGCGCGATTGACGAGTCGATGATCACCGGCGAATCCATGCCCGTCGAAAAAACGCCAGACAGCAGAGTCATCGGCGCAACCATCAATGGCACCGGATCGTTCGTGATGCGCGCTGAGCGCGTAGGCAGCGAAACTCTGCTGGCGCGAATCGTGCAACTCGTCTCCCAGGCGCAGCGCAGCCGTGCTCCCATCCAGCGGCTCGCCGACCGGGTGGCGAAATGGTTCGTCCCCATCGTGGTGGCAATCGCGGTCATCACGTTCTTCGCGTGGTTCGTCCTCGGTCCGCAACCCCGCTTCGCGCACGCGCTCGTGAACGCGGTCGCGGTGCTCATCATCGCGTGCCCGTGTGCGTTAGGCCTCGCCACACCGATGGCGATCATGGTCGGCGTAGGCCGCGGCGCTCGCGCCGGAGTCCT
>PLKR01000144.1:590-5568 GCA_003140655.1 Acidobacteriaceae bacterium
TTCCGTTACGGGCAAGGGGATCGTCGGTGTCGTCGACGGAAAAAAAATTGCTGTCGGCAATGCTGCGCTGATGGTCGCAGTGGGGGCTCTTGATCAGGCTGTTGTAGTGGCGCTCGCCCAGCCCGGCGGCACGACACTTTGCATATCCGTGGATGGCAAGTATGCAGGATATCTGGGCGTTGCCGATGGCGTGAAATCCTCCACGCCTGGCGCTGTCCGCGATCTCAAAGCTCAAGGCATTCACATTGTCATGCTGACCGGCGACAACCGCATAGTCGCCGCGGCAATCGCCCAGCAACTCGGCATCGATGAATTCGAAGCCGAAGTCTTACCAGAAGGAAAACTAGAAATCATCCGCAAACTGCAAGGGCAGGGAAGAGTAGTCGCAATGGCGGGTGACGGCATCAACGACGCCCCAGCGCTCGCGCAAGCCGATGTCGGCATCGCCATGGGAACGGGTACCGACGTCGCCATAGAGAGCGGCGGCATCACGCTGCTGAAGGGCGACCTCACCGGCATCCTGCGCGCACGCAAGCTAAGCCAGGCCACCATGCGCAACATCCGGCAAAATCTTTTCTTCGCCTTCGTCTACAACGCGGTCGGCGTGCCCATCGCGGCGGGAGTGCTCTATCCATTCTTCGGCCTTCTGCTCAGCCCCATCTTCGCCGCCGCTGCAATGAGCTTCAGCTCGGTCTCCGTGATCACGAACGCCCTGCGCCTGCGCAATGTGAAGCTGTAATTCTGGGTGGAGCAGGCCTTTGGCAGAGTAGGCCTTTGGGTAGAGCAGGCCTTCCAGGCCTGCGTTCAAGGCAGGAATTTTAGCTGGGCTTCAGCCCCTGAGGTACATTCACCTACAGCTTCCCCAAAAAATCAATGACCTCCGGCTCCGTCCAATCCACTGCTCCAATAAACTTCCGCCGCACCACACCGTTGCGGTCGATAACGTAGGTCTCAGGAAACTTGAATGTCCCGTACAGGCCACTGCTTTTCTGGTCCGGATCCCGCACCGACAGCAGATTCACATCGTGATCCTTCAGGAACCGCCGATAGTTATTTTCGTCGGCATCAACGCTCACCGCCAGCACGATCACACCGTGAGATTTCATGCGCTGTTGCATCCGCACCAGCGACGGAAGTTCTTCCACGCAAGGCGGGCACCAGGTCGCCCAGAAATTCAGCACCACCACTTGTCCTCTAAGTTGACTCAACGTAACGGTGCGATCGGAGTCGCGCACCGTGAAATCCGGAGCGGCCGCGCCGATCCGCGACGGGCGACTCCCGCTGTAGCAGCCGGAAAGTGTCAGCAGAATCGCCGGCAGAACAATAATGAAGACCGGAGCAATAGCGCCGGCAAAACGGGGCAAGCGTCGCACCCAGTTATAATAATGGATTCGATCTATGCCTGCGACAGCTACAGTCCTCGGGCGGCCCACAGTGTCGGTCATCGTGCCGGCGCGCAATGAAGAAGCCTGCCTGAGCGCATGCCTTCAGTCGCTTCTCGCGCAGAACGGTGTGGCCTTCGAAGTCATCGTAGTCGACGATCACTCCACCGATCGAACCTGCGAGATAGCGCATTCGTTCGCCAGCGCCCAATTGCGAGTTATTGAAGCCGGCCCCCTCCCCGTAGGTTGGACCGGAAAGAACAACGCGGTCACTGCCGGATCTCGAGCAGCTCGCGGCGAATGGCTGCTCTTCACCGATGCCGACACCATCCATCGGCCGGGATCGCTGCCGCGCAGCCTCGAAGAGGCGAAGCGTCACGGCGCGGCCTTGCTCTCCTACTCGCCGGAGCAAATCGTGAAAAGCTTTTGGGAGAAGGCCGTAATGCCCGTGATCTTCGCCGAGCTGGCCGCGAGCTTTCGCCCATCTCAGGTGAACGATCCCGCCTCTCCCGCCGCGGCCGCCAACGGCCAATACATTCTGATCACGCGCGAGGCCTACGATGCCGTCGGCGGACACGCTGCCATCGCCGGAAACCTGCTCGAAGATGTAGCTCTGGCTAGGGCCGTCAAGCGATCAAGCCGGAAAATATTTTTCCGCTACGGCGGCGACGCCGCTCGCACTCGCATGTATCGCAGCTTCGCTCAACTTCGCGAAGGCTGGACCAAGAACCTGGCGCTGTTATTCCCCTCACCCGTGCGGCTGGCCGTATTGCGGGCACTTGAGTTTGTGCTGATCGTTGCCAGCCTCGCCATAGGCATCGCAAGTATTCTGCGCGGACACCAGCGCCCCGCTGTCGTAGCGGGGATTCTTGGAGTGATCTTGTACGCGTTTCTCTTAGTGCGCATCCGCCGCGCCCATTTTTCCTGGGGCGCAAGCATCCTAGCCGTGTTCGGTCTTCCGCTATTCGCATATCTGTTGCTAAGCTCGGCGAGAGCGCACGCGAAAGGAAGAGTCCCATGGAAGGGCCGAACNNGAATTTTCCGCATCGCACTACTACCACAACCCGGACTTCACTCCGGAGGAGAACCGCCGCGTCTTCGGCAAGTGCAATAACCCCAACGGCCACGGCCACAACTACATGCTCGAAGTCACCGTAAAGGGCGAAGTCGACCCGCGCTCCGGTTTCGTCGTAGATCTCAAGCAACTCAAGGAGGTCATGCACCGCGAAGTTCTCGACGCCATGGACCACCGTTTTCTCAACAAAGAGGTTCCAGAGTTTCTCGATCGCATCCCCACCACGGAAAATATCGCCATCGCGATCTGGCAGCGTCTCGCCACCAAACTCGCAAGCGCTAAACTGCACCGGGTGCGGGTTTACGAAACGCCAGATCTATTTGTCGATTTCTACGGAGAAGCATGAGGCAGAGCATTCCCAGGTTCAGAACATGAAAGCTCACCTCTCACGCCGCTACCTGTTCTCCGCTTCGCACCGCCTGCACAGCGAAGCCATGTCGCCGCAGGAGAACCAGTCGACCTACGGCAAATGCAACAACCCCTTCGGGCACGGCCACAACTACATCGTCGAGGTAACGGTCAGCGGCCCCGTCGATCAAAAGACNNCCACGAAAATTTGAACATGTTGCAAGAATTCGCCCAGGAAGTGCCCACCACGGAAAACCTCTGCATCCAGATTTACGAAATAGTGCAGCGCGGCTTCCGCGAAGCGCATCTTGAAAGAGTACGGTTAGAAGAAACGATGATGAATTCGTTCGAATATGCAGGCTAATTGGCTTTCAATTACCCAATTAGAAAATCACTCAATGAGCCAACCATGAAACCAACCACCGAACCCTCAACTCTCACCAGCGCCAGCTTCGAAGACCTAGTCCAGGAGATGCTCGTCCGCCTCGGCGAAGATCCGCAACGCGAAGGTCTCCAGCAAACTCCCCAGCGCGTTCGCAAGTCCCTGCAGTTCCTTACCCGCGGCTACACCGAAGATCCCGAGGCCTTGCTCAAGGGCGCGCTCTTCACCGTCACCTACGACGAGATGGTAATCGTCAAGGACATCGAAATGTTCAGCCTCTGCGAGCACCACCTGCTCCCGTTCTTCGGCAAAGTACACGTAGCCTACATCCCTAACGGAAAGGTGATCGGCCTGAGCAAGGTCCCTCGGCTGGTTGAACTCTTCTCCCGGCGCTTGCAGATTCAGGAGCGTCTCACCACGCAAATTGCCGAAACTATCCAGAAGGTCATCGAACCGCAAGGCGTAGGCGTGGTCATCGAGGCCCGCCATCTGTGCATGATGATGCGCGGCGTCGANNCTCCAACGGCTTGTAGCCTCAAGGGATCGTTTGGAGCGGACACTCCTGTCCGCTGCTTTTGACTTTGACTTTGATTTCGATTTTGCCTTCGATTCTGTAATATTGCCGCTGTGTCCTCCAAAAGCTTTCCCCACAATAGCCAACATCTTCATAACCAAACCGCCCTGGTGACCGGCGCCACGCGCGGCATCGGACTCGCCATCGCCAAAGCTCTAGCCGCCCAAGGCTGCAATCTGGTCCTAACCGGCCGCGACGAAAATGCTCTCCGCCGCGCGAGCAGGGAACTGGCCTTTGCAAAGATTCAAATCCTCGCGCAGCCCTGCGACGTTCGCGATCCGCAATCAATCGACGACCTATTTCGCGCCATCCGCCGCCAGTTCAAGCGCCTCGATCTCCTCATCAACAACGCCGGCATCGCTCACGCCAATCTCACGGTCGACAAGCTGCCCCTGCCGCTCTGGCAGGACGTCATCGAAACCAATCTGACGGGCATGTTCGTGGTCACGCAGGCCGCGCTCGCCATCATGAAACGCGGCGGCACCATCGTGAACAATCTCTCCATTGTGGCCAATCGCGTTTTCGCTGGATCGGCTGCCTACATTGCCTCCAAACACGGCGCACTCGGCTTCACCAATACCTTGCGCGACGAATTGCGCCCCAGGGGAATTCGCGTAATCGCCTTGTTGCCCGGAGCCACCAACACCGCTATCTGGAACACGTTCTGGCCACAAGCCCCGCGAAAAAAGATGATGTCTCCCGCCACGGTCGCCGCCGCAGTCGTCAACGCAATCCTGCTGCCGCCCAACGCCACCGTAGAAACGCTCGAGATCCTCCCGACGGCCGGCCTTTTATAGAGACAGCCCGGAATTACCCTGTGTGACCCCGTGTTCCCGCTGATATCCTACGATTGATCCACGGCAAGAGCGCCATGCTTATGAAACGACCGAACACGCAGGGGATTTCACCGTTCTTCATCGTCAGCAACGTCGGTCAGACCATCGCCTTCTACTGCGATAAGCTTGGTTTTGAGACGAGATTCCAGGAGCCGGATCGGGATCCTTTTTTCGCCATCATCGGTCGCGATGGAGCGCAACTCTTCGTCAAGTCCGACAAAGATGCGTCGCCGCTGCCGAACCCCAAGCGTNNCCCGATGCGCTTGCCGCCGAATTTGCCGATCATGGCGCAGCATTCAGTGCACCGCTTAAGGACACACACGACGGTCTGCGCGGCTTCGAGATTTGCGATCCTGACGGCTACGTCTTGTTCTTCGGGCG
>PLKR01000144.1:5584-10218 GCA_003140655.1 Acidobacteriaceae bacterium
ACCATGAGCAAAGCACCATTTCTCGCCGCGGCAATGTTGGCCGTAGCCATTCTCACTTTTCCCGCCCACGCGCAAGAGGCCAAGAAGGAAGCCGCCGTAAAGCCGCCCGATAGCCCGTCGAAGGTCGTGCTCGATTCCTGGAACGACATCGGCCGCAAGCTAATCGCCATGGCCGAAGACTTCCCCGAGGACAAATACGACTTCAAGCCCACGCCCGCCGAGCGCAGCTTCGCCGAACAACTGCTCCATGCCGCGAACGCGAATTATTTTTTCAGCAATCCCGCCATGGGCAAGAAGATGCCTGCGGTAGAAGATCCCAAACGCTCTGACTTCAAAACCAAGGCCGACATCGTGGCCTTCGTCAAAAAAGCATTCGCCGACGGAGCCGACGCCATCAAAGCCAAAGGGGATAAAGGAATGTCCGACCTGCTCGTAGATCCATTCCCCGGCCAGCAGGTGCGGGTACTCGACATGGCCTACGGCATCATCGAGCACTCCGGCGAACACTACGGCCAGCTAGTCGTCTACTATCGCATAGCAGGCCTGGTCCCCCCAGAATCCCGCCCCAAGAAGTAATTAACGGGGTTCCGTCACTCGGGAAATGGCCTGTCATCCTGAGCGAAGCGAAGGACCTATGTACTCGCCGGCGGTACGAGCGCCACCTGTATCAGCCCCCACTCGCAACTCAGGTCCTTCCAGTCCGGGTTAACCGACACGATCAAGGAGATTTTCTTGATTCGCAACCAGCCCTTGATTCTTTTTTCGCGTTCGATGGCATTGCGTATGTCGTCAAAGCGTTCAAAGTGAACCAATCGGTCGAGCCTGTACTTCGCGGTAAAGCCGGAGCCAGTTCCCATCTTGTGCTCTTTCACTCTGCGTATCAGGCTGTTCGTAACACCTGTGTAGAGGGTTTTCGACCGGTTCGTCATGATGTGGATGAACATCCGCCCAGTGGAAATCAGCGCGTAAGAGAAGCCCCTGTCATCCTGAGCGCGTTCTTTGCGCGAAGTGCCAGCCCTGAGCTTGCCGAAGGGACCTATGCAACTTGCCGGCAGCGCCACCGCTGCCGGCGCCTACTCCACCGCATACGGATACCGCATCCTCCGTTCGCCGAAAACTTTCACCAGCAACGCTCCAGAAATAAACCCGCCTACGTGTGCCCAAAAGGCCACTCCTCCCATATTCTGTCTCTGGACGGCAAGCGCGGTCGCCGTCCCGCTCAGGAAATTCAACACAAACCAGTAGCCCAGGATAATCCACGCCGGCACCCACACAACGAACACGAAGAACCATGTCAGCACCCGCGCCCGCGGATACAGAACGAAATAAGCCCCCAGCACACCCGCGATCGCTCCGCTCGCTCCCAGCGCAGGTGCCGTCGAATGCAGATTCATCACCATATGCGTGCACATCGCGAGCACTCCGGTCAGCAGGTAAAACACCAGGTACTTGAAGTGTCCCAGATAATCCTCCACGTTGTCCCCAAAAATATACAAAAACCACATGTTGCCGATCACATGCATCCACGACCCGTGCAAGAACAGCGACGTGAAGAAGGGAAGCACGATCGCCAGCAGCGAGTACTGGGGCGAGCCTGAGAGAAACAGCGCCAAATGAGACGGCACCACTCCGAACTGGTGAACCAGCAGTTCCAGGCTCCGCGCGTCCAGCGCCCACTCGAAGAAGAAAATAGCCAGGTTCAGTCCGATCAGAAAGTAGTTCACCCAGGGAGTGCTGTACCGGGGCTGGTCATCGCGAATAGGAAGCATAAGAAATCTGGTAATTTGGTAATTGAGTAATTCTGTAATTGAAAACAGCCGCAAGCCAGCCGAAGGTTTTCAAATTACCCAATTACCAAATTACCAAATCCTCTCATGAATGGCGTCATTATCGTCGATAAGCCCGCGGGTTGGACCTCGCATGACGTGGTCAACCGCATGCGCCGCATTCTCCAGCAGCGCTCCGTCGGCCATCTCGGCACGCTCGATCCCCTCGCCACCGGCGTGCTCCCGCTCGTCACGGGCAGTCTCACGCGCCTGGCGCAGTTCTACACCTCGTCCGAAAAAACCTACGAAGGAGTGATCCGCTTCGGCTTCGCCACCGACACCTACGATGCCGATGGCGAACCCGTAGAGTCACATGTGGGGACAGCCGCCCTCGGCTGTCCAGAGGGCCGAAGGCCCGATCTTAGTTTAGAGACTCTCCAGCAACTCGCCGCCAGNNAAGAGGTAGTCCTGAAGCCGGTGCAAGTCGAGATTAAGGAATTCGTCATCCTCGCCGTCGAGGGCGACCGCGCCCAGTTCCGCGCCCGCGTAGCCTCGGGAACCTACATGCGTTCCGTAGCCCACGAAATGGGCCAGCTTCTAGGCTCGGGGGCCCACCTAGAATCTCTGCGCCGCACCGCCGTAGCCGAATTCGTAATCGCCCAGGCCCACACCCTCGAAGAAATTGAAGGACAAACAAAGGAAGGGCAAATAATAAAGGATTGTCATTCCGAACCGGGCGGAAAGCCCGGTGAGGCATGCCCTGAGCGAAGCCGAAGGGAGCCTGCTTTTTCCTGCCAGGAAGGGATCGCAGCCCTCTTCGTCCACCCCCGCCAACTCCTGCCCGAATTTCCTTCCGTCACCGCCGATGAGCCCACCGCCGCCCGCATCCGCAGCGGCCGCACCGTTAACCTCCCCGAGCTTTCCCGCGCCCGCCACGTCAAAGTCTTCCAAGGCCAAAGGGAACTGATCGCCATAGCCACCCGCGTAGCCGGAACCCTCTTCCATCCCAAGATCGTCTTCCCGTGTGGCTAGGGCAGCCCGTGTGGGACGGACACTCCTGTCCGTCGCCTTTGACCTTGATTTTGCCTTCGCTTGCACCGGAGCACCGGAGGAGCAGCCCAGTCGCGGGAGGCACGCACCCCTCATACAATGTCCGATAAGAAGTATTATGTAAAGTGGGCGGAATGCCTTGCAGTAAGCGGCCTAACGCGTTGGGGTTGGTCTTGATTTTACTGAAAGCTGGCAACTGGGCGGCTGGCAACTGCTACATCTTGTACTTCCCCAGATCCTCGTCGTTCAAACCTTCCAGATACTTGCGCAGTTCCTCGGCAGTCACGCGGTCCGACCCATTCGCCGCCTGCTTCGAGTTCTTCAGCACAACTTCATCCACAAATATAGGACAATCCACCCGCAACGCCAGCGCCAGCGCATCCGACGGTCGCGAGTCAATGCTGATCACCTCACCGCTGCGCTCCAGCCAGATCACTGCAAAAAACGTATCTTCGCGCAGTTCCGTGACCACAACCTTGTGCACGTGCGTCTCCAGCCCTGTCAGCACGTTCTTGATCAGATCATGCGTCATCGGCCGCGGCGTGCTCACTTTCTCCATCTCCAACGCAATCGCATTCGCCTCATAAACCCCCACCCAGATCGGCAGCACACTCTCCCCCGCCACATCCTTAAGGATCACAATCGGCATATTGCTAACTGGATCCATCAAAAGACCACGGATCGTCATCTCTACTTCCATATTCGACTCCTTCAACTGCCCCGCCTGGGCTGCCTTTCTTTGCTTCTTATACCACCATTTCTCCTAAAAGACTGTTCGGAAAGCTGGCCGTTGCTCTTACCGGGACGTAGGTTCCCACCTTGGGCGCGGCCGACTCCGGAGCCGTAAAGTTCAACGTCTTGTTCTGCGAGGTGCGCCCGATCCACTGCCTGCGGGACTCGTTTCGCCCTTCAACCATCACTTCCGATACAGTTCCTATGTATTTCTTATAGCGGGCAATCTGGATTTCTTTCTGCTTTGCCATCAGAACCTCGAGACGGCGGGATTTCTCTTGATCCGGAATCGCGTCCTCCAGAGCCAGTGACGGCGTGTTTGGTCGCGGAGAGTACTTGAACGTGAAGACGCTGTCGTAGCCGACTTCCTCCAGCAAGCTCAAAGTCTCAGCGAAGTCTTCTTCCGTCTCTCCGGGAAAGCCCACGATGACGTCGCTGGTGATGCTGATCTCGCGCTTCGCCGCCTTCATCCACGCAACGCGTTCCATGTACTGCTCACGTGTGTACAGCCGCTGCATGGCGTTCAGCACGCGGTCCGATCCGCTCTGCACCGGGAGGTGTACGTGGTCGCAGAGCGTGGGCACGGTGTCGATGGCCTCCACAATGTCCCGCCCAAAGTCCCGCGGATGCGAGGTCGTAAACCGCACTCTGCGAATCCCCGGTACGTCGCCCACCGCCGCCAGCAATTCGGCAAACGTCTTCTTCCCGCCCGGNNAGATCGGCCATCTGGCGCGCTTCCGCTAGCACCGAGTCCGAAGTCCGGCTGCGCTCCTTGCCGCGCGTGAACGGCACCACGCAGTAGGCGCAGAACTTGTCGCAGCCTTCGATGATGGTGATGTATCCGCGATGCGGATTGGTCCGCGCCGTAAACTCGGTCTCAAAGCACTCGTCGGTTTCGCGATCGTCGAGTCCGGTAATGCGAATCGGGCTCCCGGCTTCCGGCTTTCGGCCCTCGGACTTCCCTGCCTCCAATTGCGCGCTTTCCAGTTGCACCAGCATTTGCGGAAGGTTGCGATAGCTGGCTGATCCGCATACCAGTGAGACGTGCGGCGCGCGCTCGAAAATCTTTTCGCCTTCCTGCTGCGC
>PLKR01000144.1:10296-18222 GCA_003140655.1 Acidobacteriaceae bacterium
ACCAGCGTGCCAATGACCTTTTCCGAGTCATGCACATTCATCTGGCAGCCAAAGGTTTCGAGGTAGAAGGTCTTGTGGGGGGCGGCGGACATTTTCACAGTATAACGTGCCTTGTCATCCTGAGGACCGCGTTCTTTGCGGGCGGAAGAAACCTATGGAGTCGTCGGCAGCATCGGCAACGCCGGCAGAATGCATAGGTCCTTCGTTGGGCGTTCCTCGCCTAAGGGCGAGGAACTCCGCTGCCTCAGGATGACAGCGGTGTGGAATTGCGAGGCTGCCATGCGCCCAAAGTTGCTTGACGCTGAGAGCTGGGCACCGCAGACTGGGTTTGTAAGGTGCGAACCTAGGCGCTTTGCTTAAGATGAGTTTGAAGGGCGGCTGCGAAGCCGCCCTTTGTATTTGGACGCGCCCAGCCAGAGGCTATCGGGCTGCAGCGGCGGCAAGGGGCTTGATGGCCCTGAGTTCCTTCGAATACTTCTTCTTGACCTGATGAACCGCAAACGCATCCTGCAGGTTCAGCCAGAACTGCTCGGAAGTGCCGAAATACCGCGCTAGACGAGCCGCCATCTCGGGAGTGATTCCTCGCTTCTCCCTCACAATGTCATTGACCGTAGGAGCCGAAACACCCAGCTCTACCGACAACCTGTAAGCGGAGATGCCCATGGGACGCAGAAACTCCTCCCGAAGCATCTCTCCGGGATGCACCGCCCAGCCTGCTGGTCCCTCATTTTTAATACTCACAATTTTTTCTCCATACTACTCATTCATTTTCCATACTACTTGTTCAGTGGTAATCCGTTATCTCTACATCGTGGGCGTCGCCGTCCCGCCACTTGAAACAGACGCGGAATTGATCGTTGATCCGAATGCTGTGCTGGCCCTTCCTTTCACCGCGCAACTCTTCCAGCCTGTTGCCGGGTGGGATTCGCAAATCCTCCACGCTCAAGGCTGAATGGACGGCGGCCAGTTTTCGCTTGGCTACGTTTCGCAGATTGGCCGGGGGCATCCCCCGGCTCTTCCCTGTGTCCCAGAACTCTTTCGTGCCCTTGTCTGCGAAAGACTTGATCACAGAGGAATAGTTTAACGAGTGTCGTTAATAATGTCAATCATTAAACTGTCCGCCGATCAGTCGCGGAGGGGCAGACGGCGCAGGCAGTATCCGGCGAATGCGGTCAAACAAAGTCAAAGGCGTCGGAAAGGAGTGTCCGTCCCACACGGAGGCCTGTCCCTCATGGGCAAACCTCAAAAATGGTTTGCGCTGGGCGAGTTCACCGAGGCGTAGTAGCCTTTGCGGGCATACACACGCAGTTTGTGACCGCCTTTTTCGACCTTGATATCGATGGCACGGTACTGGCCATCGCGCTTGAACAGAGCGGGTTTGTAGGAAATGAGATAGCGGCTGCGGATTACCTGCTGCAGGGCGACGAGACTGCCGTTGAGACCACGAACGGAGCCCGGGCTAAAGGCAGCTCCGCCGGTAAGCTCGGCTAAGGTGGTCAAGGCGTGTTCGCCCAAGAAACCTTCGTCGGCTTTGTCCAGGAGTTCCCGTGTGCTGACGGTGTAGATGGCGAGTTCTCCGTGTTGCGCCCGGCTGATCGCCTGTTGGAGTGTGGCGCTGCTGGAGTTGTCCTCGCCGTCGCTGATGACTACTAGAACTCTGGCCACGGGCTGGGCTTCTGGGCGGCTGGCGAGTTTATCGGCGGCGAAGGCAACGGCATCCCACAGGGCGGTGCCGCCGGAAGGCACGAGTTGGCCGACGGCATGGGTAATGAGTTTCTGGTCGCCGGTGAAATCCTGGACGAGCAGAACCGAGTTGGCAAAACCGATCACGAAGGCGAGATCATTCTGGCCGGTCACGACCTTTTGCATGAAATTGGTGGCGGCGTCCTGCTCGAACTTGAAGCGGTCCGCAATGGATGCGCTGGTGTCGATGACGAGACCGAGGCGCAGCGGCAACTCAGACTCGCTGCGGAATCCGGTAACGACCGCGGGAGGGCGACTGTTATCACGGAGGTCAACGTCTCCACCGGTAAGGTTGGTCACTGGCTTTCCGCGATCGGTGGCTGCGAAAAATACCGCGACCTCGTCCGCCGACGCGTGCAGGGTCAAACCGGCATACTTGGAGGCGGGAGCACTGGGATGCGGAGTGGGGCCGGGGGGCACATCGGCCTCGGCTGGAACGGGAGATTCCGTGGTCCCGCAAGTGGGGCAGGCCGCTTCCGCTTCAGCTTCCGCGATCTGCGCATTTTCCTTTTGCTCCTGCAGAAGTTGCCGGATGCGTTCGGGCAACTGCACTGGCCCGGTGGGTTCACTCGCAACGGTGGTGTAGGAAATTTTCAAACCAGGGGCAGGAGTGGGGGGACGCTTCTGATCCTCTTTGAGATCCTCGATCATTTGGACAGCCTGCGCTGCGGCCGGCGATTTGGGGTCCTCGCGCAATAGTGTCAACAACTCCTGTTGCGCCTGCGGGAGTTTTTCTTGCGCCTCCCAGGCCGCAGCAGCAAAGAAATGAACCATGGCAGCACCCTCGTGCTTGCGATCGTGGACCTGGCGAGCGGTCGCGATCGTGCCGGCATAATCTTGGTTCATGAACTGTCCGTAGGCCAGTGCGGTGAGCAGCTGCTGATCGAGGGGGGCGATGGTGGAGGCTTTTTGAATAGCCTCTTGCGCCGCGGGAAAGTGCTTGAGAGCGAGTTCGGCGCAACCAAGATTCAAATAAGAATTGGGCAGGTGGTCGTCGAGCGAGACGGCTTGGGCGAACTCCGCGCGCGCTTGATCGTTTTGGTCCAAACTCAGGTAGGCTGAGCCGAGCGCATTGTGGGCCGCCACGAAACTGGGATAGATGGAAGTGGCAGTGGTGAGGTGCTCCACGGCGCCTTGCAACTCTTTGCGCATCAGAAGCTGGTAGCCCTTGTCGTATTCGTGGCGGGCCTTTCCAGGAGCCTTGAGGTCGAGCTTCGAGAGCGAGCCGTTGGGGTTCTCCAGCGGGCTGCGGGTCTGACCGTTGATCAGCCACAGATTGGCGTCCATCCTCATGCCCTGGAACGATGTCGACACCATGTTCATCCCGCCGACGCCCACCGGCACACTCAGCACCTGGGCAGACAAGGCAGACGATAGGAGTAGAAGGAGAGATCCCCGAAGCGACGCACGATTGATCACAAACTTCTGTGCCCCCCAACAGAGCTATCTGGAAACAACCGCCCCTGTTTACCGGCGACAGCAGTTTAGTCCGATCCGGGGGTTGGAGCAAGAGAGAAGATTGACTGTAGCGCCCCGACTTTCAAATCGGAACACCACCGATCCTCAGCGGATTAGCTCCTTGGGATCGGTCAAGGCCTTGAATACGCGTTCCAGGGGCGCGGCGATGTGGATTTCGGTGACCAGCCCGTCATTGTCAGGGGTGATTACGGTTGCCATAGTTCTCCTTGCGGGGTAAAGCTCGAAATCAGAGTCAAAATCATGGTCAGAAGCGAGGTCAACATCAAGTTAAACAGCGCCGGACAGGAGCGTTTGCCCGACACGTTCGAAGTCAACCGTAGGCGATCAGGGCCGTCGAGGTGGAACATGGAAATCATGTTCTTGGGGCCGTGGCCGTGGATCTGCTGGTTGATTTTGCAGCGCGGGGCTGCATGGTTTCTTTGGCATGTTCGGCTTCGACGAATTGTTTCAGGCTAGACAGGTTCGCGCTCCAGAAGCGGCGGTACTGGTCGAGCCAGGAGTCCACGGCGCGCAGGGGTTCGGGATTGAGCTGGTAGACGCGGTGGCGGCCTTCGCGGTGTTCCTGCACCAAGTGGGCGCGGCGCAAGAGGCGGAGGTGTTTGGAGATGGCGGGACGCGAAATCGCGAAGGCCCCGGCGATTTCTCCGGCGGGCTGGCTGCCCCGGCGCAAGAGATCGAGGACGGCGCGGCGGGTGGGATCGGCCAGGGCCTGGAAAGTAGCCTCGGAGGAATATGTAACCGAACGGTGACGCATAATGCGTAACCTTACAGTTACGGAAGTATCTTGTCAAGCGGAAAGTTCTGCGCGAAACCTCTCTTACATTGCGCTACAATGTAAGCATGAATCGTCAGATCACCACGGTAAGCACAAAGGGTCAGTTCGTAATCCCTTCCGACATGCGTTCTGCACTCGGGATTAAGCCGGGCACTCGGATTGCCGTGACCCACGACGGGACGAAAATAACGCTGCAGCCGGTTACGGACGAACTTGTCGATAAAACCCGCGGGATGTTGAAGGGGAAGGCTCATCTTGCGGAAAAGCTCAGGCGCAGATGGCGGCGAGAAGATCGATGGTAACGTACGTAATGGATTCCAGCGCGGTCTTGCGCTATCTGCACAATCAGGCCGGATCGGACCGGGTGGCAGAAATCCTCAAAGGGCACCTTGCGGGGGATTGCCAGGCCGTCACGCCTGCGGCGCATTGGGGCGAGGTTGCCGGGATCACGTGCAAGCTTTACGGCAGACGTGAGATGGAGCGGGTGCTTTCGCGATTGGGCGCCTTCGGGTTGCAGGTGGTCGCCGCGGACGGAGATAGTGCGGTGCGCGCAGCGTTGATCAAGGTAGAGACGGGTCTTCCTTATGTGGACTCGTTTGGGGTGGAACTTGCAGGCAGAGGGTTGAACCGTGTACTTGTGACTGCCGACTTCGACTTTAAAGCTGCGAGCCGGGATGTGACGATTGAGTTTCTGCCGGCGAAGTGATTTAGAGTCGACATCAGGATCAAATTCAAAATCAAGATCAAACTCAAAGCCGACGGACCGGAGTGTCCGTCCCACACAAGTCCAGGAATACCTGATGCACGCGGGTGTCTTCGGAGAGTTCGGGATGGAACGTTGCCGCCATGACTCTTCCCTGCCGGACGGCGACTGGAGCGTTATCTTTGCCTTCGGTGGCGATTACTTCTACGGCTGCGCCTACGCGCTCGATCTTGGGGGCGCGGATGAAGACCATTTCCAGCGGTGAGCCTGGCTTATCGTTGAGCGAGCTTTGCAGAAGCTTGCCTTCGCGGATGGAGCTGTCGATCTGGCGTCCGTAGGCGTTGCGNNACGAACTGTTTCAGCTTTTCGAATCCTTCTTCTCCCAGCAACTTCAGGAACGTGCCTGACTCGCCTCCGGGGATGACCAGGCCGTCGATTTCGTCCAGCTGCTCGGGCTTTTTTACGAGCACAACTTCGGCGCCCAGCTCTTCGAGCCGGCGGCGGTGCGCGTCGAAATCACCTTGCAGGGCTAGGACTCCTATTTTCATTTCAGTCGTCGGTCGTTCATTCCTTCGCTTCGCTCAGGACAAGCGGACGTCCTTGGCCAGTGCGGTGCGCCGTTCTCGCCTATTTGATTTTAATGGATGCCGCAAAGCTCAGACGTCGTTCGTCAGAAATCACCTCCTCGGACACACCACGCAGCGCACCGGCATCTCCTCACAACCGGCATCGCTTCGGAATATCGCCCTTGCCCCGCGCCCTCGGCGCACAAGCCAGCAGGCACCAGGTCTCGCGATAGATTTCAAACATCCCCTGGCTCTTCGGCCCGTAGTTAAAATGAACCGTCGCCCGCGGAACAAACGCATCCGCCGGAACTATGTACCACAGATTCTCCCGGACCACATATGCCGCCAGAAAATCAATGTCATCCAGCGTGTAGAGTCCCCCGCTCCCGGCGGCCCGCGCATCGCATCGAGTACCGCGATGGCTGGTCGCACACTTCACCTGAACTTTCCACAGCCGCCAACCTTCCACCGCAAAGTCATAAGGACGGCTATCTCCCCAAGGCTTCAACACCGGAATGCCCAGCATCGTGGCCTTAGCTAGGAACGCAGCCTCTATCGCCTCACCCAGCGGCTTTCGCGGAGGCACATCCAGCTCCTGTAACCAGGGAAACTCCCGCCTTCTCTCCGAATTCGGTTTTTCAGGCATAAAAAAAGCGCAGCCTTGGCTGCGCCATATCTCCTCAACTCAAAATAAAAGGCGCAGACCCGTAAGCCTGCGCCTCTTTCGATCTTATAATACTATTATATCATATCGCATAGGGTGATTGGGACATTTTAGCTACAATATTTTCCCCATGGAATCAACAACTTGATTCCAAAAACTAGCCGCCAGCCCTTGACAAGGTTTTGCACAAGCGGCAAAGAGTCGTGATTTCCGAGGCATAAGAAAAAGCGCGGTCCCAAGCCGACCATCCCTCCCCTTACCAAACAAAAGCGCAGACCGGAAGGCCTGCGCTTCTGTTCCGACTCTATAATTATATTATATCAAATTGCATAAGGAAAACCCGCCACATTAGCCAACTTTATTTCTCCCCTCGAATCAGCAAGTTGACCCCAAAACCGCCCCTCCAGGGGGCTTGACAAGATTTTCCCAAAACGGGAAAGACCTCCACTTCAGGACGCGGTTTGGACGAAGGCGTTGATGCCCCTGATCGGGGCTCGTATTTTTGCTGAGGCTGCGACTGTTACGAGCGGTGCCGTGCCGGATTGGGAAGCTGAGGAACATATTCTGCTTTTGGGTGGCGCAGCGCCTCTGGCGCTGCGATAAAGTCCGAAGAGTGTAGCGGCTTTAGCCGCCGAGGTGCCTTATGGCTGCCCCGCGTCGCGGGAACACTGGTTACAGCTGCTACTTCATCACAGCCTCGACTTTCCAGAAGCGAAACATACTGCAATCGGAAAGAATGGCAGGACTTTTCCTTGAGGTCCTCTTCCACTATCGCCACCGAAACGAATTTCTATTACATGAGTTTGTGGTGATGCCCGATCATTTCCACCTGCTGATCACGCCCGGCAATCCTCTGGAAAGAGCCATGCAGCTGATCAAAGGCGGGTTCTCTTTTCGAGCGAAGAAGGATCTGGGATTCGTCCACGAAATCTGGCAACCAAGCTACTACGACCGGCGCGTCCGGGACGCGGGGGAATATTTCGCCTTCCGTGAATATATCCGGCGGAATGCAGTGAAGCGGGGTCTGGCGGCCGATGCTGACAAATATCCATACAGTTCTGCCTGGCCAAACCTTCAGTTGGATGGAGCACCCCAGAGGCTGAGGCCCCTCAGCGTCGGCGCTTAGGGGCCGTGCTGGAAGTGGAAAGCAGGGCTAGACAGCAGTAAGGAGGCGCGGCTTTTGGGTGGCGCAGCGCTTCAGCGCTGCGACTAAGGAACGTTGAAAGAGGAACCGGGCCTCAGTTCCCGACGGCCCGCGGCATCGCTGTCACTGCTCCGGTGAAGCCACGAATGTCGGGAGCGGGCTTTTTACGTGGGCAGCGCTTCAGCGCTGCGATTAAGGAACTTTGAAAGAGGAACCGGGCCTCAGCCCCCGACGGCCCGCAGCATCGCGGTCACTGCTCCAGTGAAGCCACGAATGTCGGGAGCGGGGCCTTTGGGTGGCGCAGCGCTTCAGCGCTGCGATTAAGGAACGTTGAAAGAGGAACTGGCCTTCAGCCCCAGGACGGCCCGCGGCATCGCTGTCACTGCTCCGGCGAAGCTACGAATGTCGGGAGCGGGCTTTTGGGTGGCGCAGCGCTTTCTAGCGCTGCGATTCAGGGGCCCATAGTGGACTGGCTTTAGCCACTGACCTAGCTGAGAGGACTATATTCGCAACCGAGTTCGACGCTTCTTCTGGAGAATGCAGGATCGTCGCGCGGCGCCCAAGCCAATTAATGTTGTCCGAGATGGGATAACGAAATTCTCGGACAAATAATGCACCGCATCTGCGAGGAGATGCTGATGGTTTTTCCAAACAGGAGCGAGATATTGGAGAACATCAAAACCGGACGTCATACGTTTCTCATTGACGCCAACGGCGACTTCGTAGGCAACAGCATGGAGTTGGACACATCCGGCTCCCAGCTAGGCGGATAGCACGGTTCTTCTACCATCCCCGAGTCTGCAGCATCTGCGCCTCATCCATCCCCGCGACAGCCAGCCCCTTCATCGCTCC
>PLKR01000161.1:0-744 GCA_003140655.1 Acidobacteriaceae bacterium
GCACCCCACAAGGCTTCCGCCAAAGCCGCGGCATTGCCGTCATTGTCGACTCGAACGGGTAGGCGATAGGCTTTCGATACCATGTCGGCCAGAGGGAAATTGCGCCATCCAGGCAGATTCGGAGGATTAATCACAATGCCGGTCCGTGGATCAAGCGGGCCAGGAGCGCAGATCCCGATGCCGGAGATCAAAGCCCGCGATTCCGGGTTAGGATTGGTCGCTGCGCGGACCGAGTCAATCGCGGAGGTCACAGCGGCCAAACCGGCGGCTGCGTCCGCCGCCACCATCGGGACTCGTATCCGGTGAGTGATTTCGCCGGTGGAGTTCACCAAACCAGCCGCCACTTTCGTGCCGCCGACGTCCACGCCGATGAAGTATCCGTCTGAGACTTGCATCATGCACTCCGGGCAGGGTCACCGCGACGGCTTCGCGTGGCATTCGCCACTCGGTCTGGAAATACCCGCAGCGACAACAAGACTATACAGGACGCGATGTCGATCGATGCATACATCCATTCTGGAAGTAGCAGGAACACAAGACGGCCTTCTTCCCATGTCCAAGTTGCACTCTGACGCGCTCCGCGCTCAAGTTGTATGATTCAGAGATCGTGCCCCGCTGCTCTCCAGCTTCCGAAATCCGCGCTACGGATCAGGCTCTGATCCAGATCGTGGACTCCGCCTTGGCCGACGCGACGCGCCGCAGCGGCGAGTGGCTGGTCTGCCGCCAAGGGTGTACGCAGTGCTG
>PLKR01000161.1:749-1313 GCA_003140655.1 Acidobacteriaceae bacterium
GTCGCTCGCCTGTCACGCGACTTTCCGGGCGATCCCGTGAGCGGTGTGTTGGACGAAGGAGACGACGCGGCCGAACGCTTCTCTGACTTCGCGAACGAGGAGCCTTGCCCCGTGCTCGATCCTGAAACAGGGAACTGCGAACTTTACGAATCACGCCCCATGACCTGTCGCGTTTTTGGACCGCCAGTCCGCTCCGAAGATGGCTTGGGGGTTTGCGAACTCTGCTACCGGGGAGCCTCAGACGAGGCGATTGCCGCTTGCGAGATGAAGCCCGACCCGGATGGCTTCGAATCAGCCTTGCTGAAAAAAGTTGAAGCAGCCACGGGCGCTCGCGGAGAGACCATCATCGCGTTTTGTCTGGCGTCCTGAGCAGATAGACAGATTAGAGGAAGTTCAGTTTTTCTTTTTCTCCAGCTCGGCCCAGCGTGCGTAGAGCGCATCTACTTTTTCCTGAGCTTCTTCCATCTCCGCATGGGCAGTTACCAGGCGCGGACCGTCGCTGACAATCTCCGGATCTTCAAGCTGGACACGTTTGGCCTGCAGGACCTGCTCGGCGCCGGCGAC
>PLKR01000161.1:1402-1966 GCA_003140655.1 Acidobacteriaceae bacterium
GCCCAGTCCGTCGAGCCCGAGAACCACGGTTGAAACGCGGTCCAGCATGTAACGGTCATGCGTTACCAGGACGAGCGAGCCGCGAAACTCCAGCAGGCTTTCCTCCAGAATGTCCAGTGTCGGGATGTCGAGATCGTTGGTGGGTTCATCGAGCAGGAGAACGTCGGCGGGCTGCAGCATGAGCTGAGCGATCAGCACTCGCGCCCGTTCGCCGCCAGAAAGCCGGCCTACCGGTTGATTTAACTGCTCGCCCGCGAATAAGAACTTTGCCGCCCATGAAGCCACGTGGATCATGCGGTCCTGATATACGACGGAATCGCCTTCTGGCGCCAGAGCACGCCGCAGAGTTACATCGGGATCCAGTACGCGACTCTGATCGAAATACACGATGCGCAGCCAATCGGCACGGTGAATCTCTCCTTTTGTTGGAGTCGACTCTCCGAGCAACAGCCGCAGCAAACTGGTCTTGCCGCTGCCGTTCGGCCCCACCAATCCCACTTTCATTCCGGCGGTGATCACGCAATTAAGGCCGGTAAACAGGGTGCGATCTCCAATTTCGCAAGA
>PLKR01000161.1:2005-4276 GCA_003140655.1 Acidobacteriaceae bacterium
AGCCACTCGATCTCCTTATGAACCAGGTTTTCCAGCGCTTCCTGACGCTTCGACTGCGCGTGCAGGAATTCTTCTTTCTTCTCCAGGAACCGGCTGTAGCTTCCCGACACACGCAGCAAGCCGTCCGGATAAGTCCGGTTCAGCTCCGCCATTTCGGTAGCGACGTTTTCAAGAAAATAGCGATCGTGACTGACCACCACGCAGGCGAAAGCTGCCGCCTCCAGCAAGGCTTCCAGCCACTCGATTCCCGCCAGATCGAGATGATTTGTAGGCTCATCGAGCAGCAGAATGTCCGGCCCCTGAACCAGCGCCTCAACGATTGCGAGCCGTTTCTGCCAGCCGCCAGATAAAGCGGCTGCCTCCGCTTCGAGGTTTTCGAAACCCGCGCGGCCGAGAGTCTCCGCGAAACGAGTGCCGCGTTCTGACTCTGGCACCGCGGCTCGCTCCATCGCACTCTGAGCAACGGACCGGACGGTCGCTCCGGGCTTGAATGTCGAATCCTGCTCGATGTAGCTGAGGCGAATCCGTTTTCGGGCCGCGATGTCCCCGCCATCGGGGCTCACGTCGCCTGCCAGAATCCGCAGTAGAGTTGATTTGCCGGAACCGTTCGGACCGATTAACCCGATACGGTCGCCCTCCGAAACCGTAAAGGAGATGTTCTGGAAAAGCGGATTCGCTCCAAAGGCTTTCGATATTCCCTGCGCATTGATGATCGGCGGCAACGACTTGGTCTCTCCTGATGCCCAGATCTGAGGGTATCAGGAAACGCGCCGCTTCCACCGTGAGCGTTACGGCCAAACGGTCATGTAACATACGGTACTGCGAACCGACCGTCTTTCGACGGGAGTGGAGAGTTTCGATGGAACGATTCCTGAAGACTTCGGTAGCGATCACAATAGCCACCCTGATGTTGCGTACCTCAACCAGCGCACAAACTACCGAAAGACCTGATCTGACGAAGCAACCAACCCTTTACGTGGTCGGCTATGCCCACCTCGATACGGAGTGGCGATGGGAGTATCCCCAGGTCATCAGCGAATATATTCGCAAGACCATGGAGGATAATTTCGCCCTGTTCGATAAGTATCCTCATTACGTCTTCAACTTCAGCGGCGCCAACCGGTACCGTTTCATGAAGGAGTATTTTCCCGCCGATTTCGCAAGGCTGAAGAAGTATGTCGATGACGGAAGATGGTTCCCCGCGGGATCGTCCATGGAAGAAGGCGATGTCAACGCGCCCAGTGCCGAAGCCATCATCCGGCAAATTCTCTACGGGAATGACTGGTTTCGCAAAGAGCTGGGCCGGGCCAGCGCGGAATACATGCTGCCCGACTGCTTCGGATTTCCGTCGTCGCTGCCGACCATTCTCGCGCACTCCGGGGTAAAGGGATTCTCGACGCAGAAACTGGTGTGGGGATCCTCTGCTCCTGGCGGAGGTCCGGAATCGCTGGAAAAAACACCGGAAGGCACACCGTTCAACATTGGCGTGTGGGTGGGACCGGACGGTGAGAGCGTGCTGGCAGGATTGAATCCGGGAGCTTATGACAGTGGCATCGATACCGATCTCAGCAAGCCGTTGCCTCCGCTCACGGTCGACACAACACTCCAGAACGTACAAAACAAGTTGCAAGCGGTGCGCGCGAAGTTAGATCAGGAGCAGAACGGCGGACATGCATCTGACCCGAACGACATTGAGGAATCCATACACCTGCGAAACCAACAACGGGCGCTTGCCCGCATCGATGAAGATCGGGCACAGGAGCAACATCAAGGGGACTGGGCGGCGCGTGTCGAATTGAACGGCAAAGTCAGCGAAGTCTTCACTGATTATCATTATTACGGCACGGGCGACATCGGCGGGGCTCCGGACGAGGATTCCGTGAGGCGGCTCGAAGCCATCGTCACAAAAGGCACGGCCAGCTTTCCCCTTGGCGAGGACCCTATCTTCTCTCGTCTCTCGCATGCCCAGGGTTCTCGCGTGAAGGTTGGCGATGGTCCGGTTCGCGTGATTTCCGCGAATGCGGAGCAGATGTTTCTCGATATCACAGCCTCCGAGGCCGCCGGACTTCCACGCTACACGGGTGAAATGGAGTTGACCAACCATTCTGCCGGCTCACTGACGTCGCAGGGCTACCAGAAGCGCTGGCTGCGAAAAGAAGAGTTGCTGGCCGATGCTGCGGAGAAAGCTTCGCTCGCCGCGGAGTGGCTGGGCACGCGGCCGTATCCGCTGCAGCGCCTGAACGATGCCTGGACCCTGGTGATGGGCGGCCA
>PLKR01000161.1:4301-6769 GCA_003140655.1 Acidobacteriaceae bacterium
GTCTTTAATCCCTTGAACATCGCACGTGAAGACTTGGTAGAAGCGAGCGTTAACTTTCCAGAAGGAATGCCGAAGGCGGTGCATGTCATCGGTCCAGATGGCGAAGAAGTTCCGGCGCAGATTTCGAACGGCAAAGTGATCTTCGTGGCCAGGGCGCCATCCGTCGGCTATGCAGTTTACGATGTGCAGTCCGGTGCGGGCGCGGCCGCCGCCGCGACTCTGCAAGTGTCGGAGAATTCACTCGAGAACCAGTACTACCGCGTGAAGCTGAACGCCGATGGCGACGTCGCCAGCATTTTCGACAAATCGCTCGGCAGGGAACTGCTGGCCGCGCCCGCGCGACTTGCCATCTCCTACGATAATCCCGAGCACTGGCCGGCCTGGAACATGGACTGGGACCAGGAGCGGGCTGCGCCGAAAGCTTACGTCGGGGGTCCGGCGAAGATTCGAATCGTGGAAAATGGTCCGGCGCGCGTGGCCGTGGAAGCTTCGCGGGAGACTGCGGGGTCTCTGTTCGTTCAGACCATCAGGCTCACAGCGGGCGATGCAGGGAAGCGCGTGGAGTTCGCAAACGCGATCGACTGGAGCACCAAAGAATCAAATCTGAAAGCGACTTTCCCTCTGGCAGCTTCGAATCAGATGGCTACGTATAACTGGGACGTTGGCACGATCGAACGGCCCACGGCAGAGCCCAAGAAGTTCGAAGTGCCGTCGCACCAGTGGATTGACCTGACCGACATGAGCGGCGAGTTTGGCACTACAATCCTGACCGATTGCAAAAACGGATCGGATAAGCCGAACGACCACACCATCCGGCTCACGTTGATCCGCACTCCGGGAACGCGCGGCGGTTATCCAGATCAAGGCACGCAGGATATCGGACATCACGAGTTCGTCTACGGTATCGCTGGGCACGCTGCAGGCTGGCGGCAGAGTCAGACGGACTGGCAGGCGCAGCGCCTGAACGATCCGCTCGTCGCTTTCGAGACCACCAGACACGCGGGAACGCTGGGTGAAGAGTTTTCTCTCTTGAAAGTAAGCAACNNTGGAACTCGATGGCAAACCACAGTCAAACGTGCGAATATCCTTCGGCACGCCGGTCACCGCCGGGCGCGAAGTCAACGGCCAGGAGCAACCCGTCGGATCAGCAACCGTGAACGGAGGTGCGCTGGTGACTTCGTTCTCCGCATATCAGCCGCGCACTTTCGCCGTTAAACTAGCTGCCGCGCCAACCAAAGTTGCGGCGGTGCATTCCGTGCCGGTGACCCTGCGCTATGACTTGGCCACGGCAAGCAATGACGGTACGAAGTCGCAGGGCGGATTTGACGGCAAGGGCAACGCACTGCCGGCGGAGATGCTGCCTGCGCAAATCAGGTTCAACGATGTGCAATTTCAGCTTGCTTCAGCCCAGGCCGGCGTTCCAAACGCCGTCGTGGCAAAAGGACAGACGATTGACNNCAACACCGGGGTCGACCTCAACGTAGAGGATTGGGGAGGATTCATCGGACAGTGGGATGACCGTCAGTGGACATCGAAGGACACTTCACACGACGATTACGGCCAGATGACTGGCATCAAGCCGGGCTACATCAAGCGCGCAGACCTGGCATGGTATTGCTCGCATCATCACAACGCCGCAGGCGACAATGTGCCCTACCGTTACTCCTATCTGTTCGCGTATTCGATTGACGTGCCCGCCGGCGCGAAGACCATTACATTGCCGGATAACGACAGGATACGTATTCTGGCAATGTCGGTGGCCAACGAAAATCCGGCAGTGAAGCCGGCGCAGCCCCTCTATGATGTGCTTCCCTGGCCGCGATCGACGACAGACTAAAGGCCGAAAGCCGTGACTCGCGCGCGTGTCTACTTATGTTGGAAAAGGACGCGCAGGCCGCGGCTCGTAACTTTCTTCAGGATTCGCACAATTGCTTTGCCAGAGTTCTCAGCGCGGGGAGCCTTGGCGGCGGCCAGACCTCGGGCGAGATGCGTCTTGGCGGACGGGTGTCCTGTGCTAAGCGTGCACTTCTCTTTTGGTTTCGCCCGGCACATAGGGCAACGGACGGACAATATCTGTCGCAACGTGAGGTTTTCGGGCTTCACCCCAATATTATTCAACATCGCTAACCGAAGAGATGGTCAATCTTGCTCTTAGGAGTTTTAATTGGCCCCAAAACGGGACTACTTTGGAACTGATCAGTCTCTCTGGGAGTTCGAGGTATACGGATTCTAACCCGCGGTTACTCGTGCATGATTCTCCTGCTTGTATTACCGCGTGGACTGCGGACAATCAGCCCTCCATGGTGGAGACGTCTCCGGCATCAACGCCTGCCTCTTTAGCTTTAAGAAAACGCCGCAGAATCTTCCCCGATCTCGTCTTGGGCAAAGAAGCCACAAACTCCAACGAGGATGGAGTCGCGATCGGTCCCAGCTCTCTCCGCACATGTTCGATCAGCGCGGCGGCCAGA
>PLKR01000161.1:6795-14016 GCA_003140655.1 Acidobacteriaceae bacterium
GCCACATTGAGCACGTCATCGTATCGGCCCAGCACTGCGATGTATCCGTCTTTGTCTTTCATGGCGACATCGCCCGTCACATAGCAACCGGGAATCACCTGCCAGTCGCGTTCGTAGCGCGCCGGATCGCGCCACACGGTGCGCAGCATGTGGGGGAAAGGGCGCTTGAGCACCAGCCGTCCTCCGACTCCAGCAGACGCTGACTTGCCATTCTCGTCCAGCACATCGGCCTCAGTTCCGGGCATCGCCACGCCGCACTTCCCCGGACGCATCGCCATCGTCGCTGGTGTGCCCAGCGTGGGCCCACCCAACTCGGTTTGCCACCAATTGTCGATGACGTAACCCCACCTGCCGTCGCCGGCCAAGTGTGTTTGCGCCCAGCGCCAGGCTTCCGGGTTCAGCGGTTCCCCCGCGCAAGCGATCACGCGCAAACTGGTCAGATCGTGCGCCGCCGGGTAACTCTCGCCATAGCGCATGAACATTCGCAACGCGGTGGGCGCGGTGAACATCTTGGTCACGCCGTAACGTTCCACGATTTCCCAGGCAACTCCGGGATTCGGATAGTCGATCGCCCCTTCGCGAAACAGCGTCGTTACACCCGCGCACAGCGGCGCGTATACGATGTACGAGTGCCCGACGACCCAGCCGATATCGGAAGTGCACCAGAAAATGTCGCGGTCGCCCACGTCGTAATAGTTCGCCAAATGGTAGGTTGTTCCTACCATGTAACCACCGTGAACGTGCACCACGCCTTTGGGTTTGCCGGTGGAACCTGAGGTGTAGAGCAGGAACAGCGGATCCTCCGCATCCATCTCCTCCGCGGGACAATGCGGAGAGAACTTGAGCAGTTCGTTGAAGTCGATCTCGCGCGGACCGTTAAGTTCGACCCCGCTTCGTGAATACACCACCACCTTCTCGACAAACTCCAGCTTGTCCACCGCCTCGTCAACGATGGCTTTGAGGGCCACGGTCTTGCCGCGGCGGAAGCCGACGTCTCCCGCAATCACCACCTTGGCTTGTGCGTCGACAATGCGGTCCCGCAGGGCGGTGTGACCCAGACCGGCATACACAACCGAATGAATCGCTCCGAGGCGAGCGCAGGCCAGCATGGCCACCGCCCCTTCGATCGTCAAGGGCATATAAATGACCACCCGGTCGCCTTTCACCACACCCAGCGATTTCAGGCCGTTGGCGAAGCGGCAGACCATGCGGTGAAGTTGTCCATAGGTGACGATCCGCTCGCTGCCATCTTCACCCAGCCAAATGAAGGCGGCACGATTGCGACGGTCCGACTCGGCGTGCCGGTCCAGCGCATTGATGGTGATGTTGGTCTTGGCGCCCGTGAACCATTTGTGATGCACGCCATCCCACTCCAGCACGCGGTCCCACTTGCGCGACCACGCAAAACGGGCCGCGTAGTCTGCCCAGAAGCCTTCGGGATCTTTGAGCGAGCGTGCGCACTCTCCCAGCCAGTCCTTCTGAAGGGCGTTGCGGACTACAGTTTCTGGCGCTGCATATTCCTCATCCAGCGCCAGCAGGTTGGAGATGTTTTCTTGTTTCGACGTGGTTAGGGCGCTCATGCGGGCCTCCCGAGAATGCGAAGAACTACGAATAGGACAGCTGTGGATTTGCTCTGCCTATGAATGCTCGCAGTAGTGATTCAGATCACAGCATAGTGTGTTTTCACCACGAAGAGAAGCATTAGCGCCTTCGAGTCTAAGTGTCTCTTCGGAGCGCCTGATGATAAGAATCAGGGTGATCTGTGACCGTCCCAGAATCGTCCCGAAAGCACGCAGCGTTCATCCATGTTCTGTGCCAGGGCCTGAGCTGACCGGAACTGAGGTACCAAAGCAATATCTTGACATCGCTCGTGAAGATGCAGTACCGTTTCGCCCCATGTCGTGCCCAAGCCTGAGCTGGGCGGAAAAAGAGGAGAGACCGTCTATGTCGCCGCTGAGAAAATGGATTTCGAGCCTGTTAGTCTTGGCCGTCACGGCTGTGCCCGTCATGGCAGGAAGCAACGATGGGAAAACAGCAAAAGAGAATTCAACGAATGGAACCAGCGCGGAAGCCACCCCCGCTGCGCCTAGCCCGAACCTGGCCCCGGCCGCGGGCGATGCGAATGTCACGGCATTGCTTGGTGTTCTCGTGATGAAAGGCGTTCTGGCTCCCAACGAGGCGAACGCCATTCGAGATGCCGCGCCCAAAGCCCAGTTTCAAGCTCTCATAGAAGCACTCTCACGCAAGGGAATAGTGAGCGCGGCGGATTTGTCTGCGGCGGCAAGCCCGGCGGCGCAACCTGCAGCGCCTGTTGAGGCTCGAGAATCGTCGTCGTCGCTGGCGGGTCCGGAAACCTCGCCGCAGCAACCCCAAACCCAGCCGCAGCAACCCCAAGCCCAGCCGCAGCCACCTTATCCGTCGCGGGTAGCGGGCGAGTTGCCACCTCCCCCGCCTGGGGTGGTAACGGCGGCGATTCCGGTCCGCGTGTTCCCGATCGATCCGCCGAAGACCGGCGGTCTGGCTGGGATTAAGGCTGGGCCGATCACGCTTGCGCCTTACGGCTTTATCAAGGCGACGGTCGTCCATGACAGCAGCGACCCCGATGGCGACGACTTCCCGTTTCCCGGCATATGGCTGAATGCCGGGCCCAACTCGACCTTCAACACCGGCCCAACGCAGGACCCTGAAGTCCACGTCAAGGCGCGGTCCACGCGCTTTGGGCTCAACCTGGAATGGCCGGACATATCGAAGAACTTGACGTTGACCGGCAAGATAGAGGGGGACTTCGAAGGCAACTTCAGCGAAGCCGACAACCGCGACGTTTCGTCAATCCGCAGCAATGAACCGCAACTGCGTTTGGCCTACGTCCGGATGGATTACCACGCCGGCGAGGGCACTGACATTTTCTTTGTCGGCGGACAGGACTGGACCCTTTTCGGATCCGGCGCAATGGAAAACATACTGGAAACCACATTCAATGGCGCATTTTGGGGCGACATTTACACCCGTTCGCCACAACTGCGGGTGGGCTTCTCGCAGATCCTGAGCAAGGAGCACAACATCAGGTTCGAGCCTCAATTTGGAGTCATGATGCCGAGCACCGGTGAAATTCTGAAGCTCGGGAACGCGGCCGGCAACGGGCTTGCCGCTCAACTCGGGCAAGGCGAGCGCGAGGGCGCCGATGCCGACCGTCCCGAATATGAAGCCAGAGTGGCTTTGAGTTTCCAACTCGACAAGGCGAAGGGTGTGGCCCCGGCACAAATCGCTCTAGCTGGATTCCATTCCAGGCGCACGTCGATCGTTCCCAACTCGTCGTACTGCCTCGCGGCGCCTTGCGCCGCAAACACAACTCCTATTCCAGCAAACTACGACACTGCCTTTCCGAACGGCTTTCAAGCGTCCAGCACACAGTGGGGCGGCCAAATCGTGGCGCAGTTGCCCACGCGATGGGCTACGTTGGTGGCGAGCGTCTATAAGGGCGGCGACCTGCGCTTCTACTTCGGCGGCCAAATCAACAGTTTTTTCACCGACGTAAGCGGGTTGACGGGCGTCGTAGGGCCCTTCGAAACTGCCGATGGCGGTCCGCTGGCTGCTCAGGGTGGCACCGTCCTCGGAACGAACGCGGCTGGACAAGTCGTGGTTGCTCCGCAGAAGCCCATCCAGGCCTTTGGTGGATTCATCCAGCTCGGCTTGCCGCTTTCCCGCTGGTTCAATGCCGACCCGAAAGGCCACAACGCGGGCTGGCAGCTTCTCTTCACCGTCGGCAAGGACCAGGTGGTGGCTAACGACCAACTCCGCGCCAACGGCATTGGCTGCGCCGCCGCGGACGGGAGCGCTACGTGCAATGGGGGACTCCCCATGTCGATGGGCAAGAGTGCGATAGGAACCCTGTACTACAAATTCAACAACTGGTGCCAGTTCGGCTTCGAGCAGTCGGTGTACGGCACCCGCGCATTCGACCACGCCCTCTTGTACACAATTGCTGGACAGCCATCCAACGAATGGCAGGATCACCGCACCGAATTCGGACCGATCTTTACGTTCTAGACCGACCCTCTGTCCCCAGCGGGCCCAAACCGGACCCGCCGGGGTTCCTAGCCGGATTGCTGAAATGGACGGTGCGGATTGAGGGCACTGGCTAACCAAAGTAAAGGGGGACGGGCTCCAGTCGGGCGATGGTCCGCAGGTGAGTCTGTCCTCCCAAACTCCTCCAGCGGGGAAAGCTATTGTGCGGGACACGCCGGGGGGAGCAAAATGTACCGAAACTGCGAGAGGACTTGCAGAATCGTTCGGGAAAACCAGGTGCGCGACAGATGCATGCACAGTCTCTGGAGGAGTTGGTTTGATGAGTATGCGTAGGATTGCAGCCTTGCAGGCGAGCCTCTTGCTGGCGGCCATGTTAGCGAACGCCGCGGCGGAGAAAAACACGCTTCGGGTCACTGTTCTGGATTCTGTAACTCGAGCGACCGCTGACAACAATAACGGCGTCCCCCAGAATTGTGAACAACTTACTTTCGACGCATATTGCCGTTCCACAACAAACGTGCCACTGGTGAGTACCTTGCTCGTGCGGGAAGAAAACGGGCCGCCGTTCCATATCAGTTGCACCATCGATTCAAAATACTCCAGATGCATTCCGCTGCCCAAGGGGGAAACTTTCGACGCAAGAAAAGAAAAACACGGCATTACGGTGTACTACGTGGATGATAAAGGCAAGTCGCGAAAGCAGCTGTACACGCTGGTCGATACGGACGGAAAGACCAGTCCGCAGGCGACTGCGGCCGCAGTTGCAACTCCGCCAGTCCCGCAGGCAGCTGCCCCACGGCAGAGTTCTCCGGTGCCTGCGGTAGCCCCGCCCACTGTCGCGGTGCCGCAAGTTTCTCCGGAGAAAGTTTCGGAGAAGGCAAGGTGTAATTTCAGTTCGACACCCGCCGGCGCGGATATCACGGTAGACGGCAAGTACTTGGGCAGCACGCCATCCCAGATTCCCCTCAGTACCGGGACACATGTTGTCGTTTTTTCCATGCCGGGCTTTACCGAGTGGAAGCGGGAGCTTACGGTGTTGCCCGGATCAGAATTGACGGTAGGCGCAATTTTGCAGAAGGAACATCCGTGACCATTGTGGGGTGGTCGCTGCGGTGAGAAGTTAACCTGTCCCTGGATTTGTTGGCTGCTATAGGCCGGTGGTACAGTCCTGGGCTGGGGTTTTTCCCAAGCCGTGTAGTGCCTGAGACTGCAACAGATCCAAATGCACGTCCAGGACCAAAACTTCGGGTAAATGGAGGAAGTTATGGCGAATGCTGCAGTGGCGGGAACTGGTAACGCAGAGTACAGCATCTGGCGCGTGATTATGGCGTCGTCCGTGGGCACCATGATCGAGTGGTACGACTTCTACATTTTCGGCAGTCTCACGGCCATCCTGGCGCTGAAGTTTTATCCTCCCGGCAACGACACGTTTGCCTACCTTGCTTATCTCGCGACCTTCGCGGTCGGTTTCCTGGTGCGGCCTTTTGGCGCACTTTTCTTCGGACGCATCGGAGACCTGGTGGGGCGCAAGTATGCCTTTATCGTAACCCTCTCCATCATGGGGTTTTCCACCTTCGCCATCGGCCTGTTACCGTCCTACGCGACGGCAGGCTGGTTCGCACCGGTCGTGCTGCTGTTGATCCGCATCCTGCAGGGTCTGGCGCTGGGCGGTGAGTACGGCGGCGCCGCGGTCTACGTGGGCGAGCATGTTCCCGACAACAAGCGCGGCTTCTACACCAGCTTCATTCAGATCACGGCTACGCTGGGTCTTTTCGTCTCACTGATCGTGATTCTGGTTACGCAGAACTCAATGTCGAAAGAAGACTTTGCGGCTTATGGCTGGCGCATCCCCTTCCTGGTCTCCATCATCCTGGTGCTGATCTCACTCTACATCCGCCTGAAGATGAAGGAATCCCCCATCTTTGCCCAGCTCAAGGCCTCGGGAATGACCTCCACGCAACCCCTTAAGGATGCCTTCACCAAATGGGCGAATCTGAAACTCGTCTTGATTTCCCTTTTCGGAGCGACGGCGGGGCAGGGCGTTGTCTGGTATACCGGGCAGTTTTACGCGCTGTTCTATATGCAGACCGTCCTGAAAGTGAATGTCAAAACCGCCAACATCGTGGTCGCAATCGCCCTGCTGATCGGGATGCCGTTCTTCACTGTAGTGGGCGCACTCTCGGACCGGATCGGCCGGAAGAAGCTCATGATGGCGGGCTGCCTGCTCGCAGTTCTCACCTACATCCCCATCTACAAGGCCATGGAACGCGCTGCTGGGAACAATGTGGTCACGGTAAAATCCACCCGCAACAAAGTAACGGGTGCGATCGGGCTCACGGCTATGACCACGGACGCCGCCGGTGCGCTGGTCCCGGTCAAGGAAGCCACGAATCCCAATCTCACCATGTTGGTGTTGCTGATTTTCATTCAGGTTCTCTTTGTGTGCCTGGTTTACGGCCCCATCGCCGCCTACCTGATTGAGGCCTTCCCGGCGAAGATTCGTTACACCTCGCTTTCTCTGCCATATCACATAGGGAACGGCGTCTTCGGCGGATTGTTGCCCTTGATCGGCTTGTCGTTGGTCGCCGAAACCGGCAATATTTATGCCGGGCTCTATTACCCGATGATTGTAGCCAGCATAACGTTCGTCGTGGGAAGTCTGCTGCTGAAAGAGACGCACGGCAACCGCATTTGGGATGAGGCCGGAGGACGCGCATCGGCGGCCGACTAGCGCGATAATTATCGCTGGGATTGATTGCTACGATCCTCGGCTCGTGGTTGAGTCACGGGCCGAATTCGCAGCCTAAGTGCAACGAACCGTGGGTCCGCTCTAACGCCGGGCTTTGTTCGGAAAGGGCTGGCGCTCACTAGGCTGCTGCCCCGCCAGCGGTACCGCGAGCGCATAATCACGCCAAACGCCGGCGGGAAACTGCCCGTGTGCGTCACTGGTTCAGCTCTAAGGAGTAACCGATATGGCGGAAATACGTCCAAAACCACAAGTAGTGGGTGAAGCCACCGAGGCTCAGATCGCAGTCCATTGGCGGGAGGAGGAATACTATTATCCTTCCGCGAAATTTATCGGCCAGGCGAACCTGACCGATCCCAACGTTACTGAACGCTTCAGTGAGAAGAACTTCCCGGAATGCTTTCGGGAGTACGCCGACCTTCTGAGCTGGGACCAGTACTGGCACACCA
>PLKR01000362.1:0-2227 GCA_003140655.1 Acidobacteriaceae bacterium
GAGAATCGGGTTGGGGGCTCAGGCGAACTTGGCAGAACGCAAATGCTGCCGGTTTTGTTCTCCCCGACCGACGTCGTTCGTGCAGCGCCATTACTGGGAAAAGAGAAGCCTACAAATAGTAGCGAGACAGCTAATACGAATTTCAGCGCTTTCATATCGGCAACCCACTGAGAATTGTGTCACTTCTTCACAGGCTCGAACATAAGCACCCCATCGCCGGGCGGCATTGAGTTGCCCCATGGCTCCGAAACCTGCTTTTCGGGATAGTCAGATCCCGGCCCAAGATAGNNCGGTCGCGTTCCCACTATTACCAAGGAGCGCGAGCATATCTCCCCGGTGAACATGATCGCCCGTTCGCACCTTGATGCTTCCTCTTTGCAGATGGGCATAAGTGACAAAAAGGTTTCGTGCAATCTGAAGGACAATGTGGTTTCCGGCAATGTTGTCCAGCGTGACAGGAGGTAGAATGCGCGGAGTGTTGTCGGGAAATTCGTCCACAACTTCCATGACTTCCCCATCCGCTACGGCAAGAACTGGTTCTCGCCAGCCCCACCAATTCTCGTTCTTGCTTGTCCCGTCGTGATGAGAGTCGCCATTTGGTCCGACCTTGACCCAGTCAATGGCGAAGCGTTCCGGCGAGTAGATGTGCCCATCAACCGCGAAAATACTGCGGCGGTGGTTCGAATCATTCGTCGGACCATCCCCAACGAGCCAGATCCCCCGGTCAAAAGGAGGGCTCAGCATAGGGACCGGATTCTGGTTTACAGGGACCGGAAAATCTTCCAGCGTTGCGTCACTGGGTTTATCAGTTCCCGCTGGAGTTGACGAGAAAACCAGCTGATGCCTGAGATTCGCAGGCGCAGATTTATTCGCCGGTAACTCGATCCACAAGAAGACGACGTTTCGACCTCCCGGATCGAGCGTTCGAGTGTTACCGCCGCCCGCACTCGGACTGCCGGACATCGCCATCGGTGCTCCGATACGGATCATCGCAGTCGATAACTTCTCGCCTTCGAGAGTAGTGAGCGGATCGGGATTTTCGCGAGCGGCGAAGACTGAAATGCGCTTCAGTGTCAAGGGCACCACGTCAAAGTTCGTGAGATGAAGCTCGTAGACCAAGACTTTATTTTTGCCAATCGTCACCGGAATGGGTGGTGACGGGCATACCACCTCAATCCGTGGCCCTCGTTCTCGCGCGAAACAAGCAGACAGCAATACGAAGGCAATGGAAAGAACAAAGCCAGTCCGCGACAGGCGAAACTCAGGCTGACCTGATTTCTTCAAGACGAGAGGCCCCACCCCCTTAAGAATTGCAGCGATTGTTGGTAATTTAGTCATGCTCGTAATGTCTCCTGTAGAGGTAATATATGTGTTAGACCGCAGCAACGGAATATAGTCCCGCAATGTGGATCGAAGTCAGTGATTTGTGCGGTTTCTGCAGCCTAAGGCGTATGACTTCAAAGATAAATGCAGCAATCGATGACATCGACCGCAAAATCCTCCGTGCGCTAAGCGAGGAGGGGCGCCTCAGCTTCCGCGACTTGAGTCAGCGTGTGTATCTGAGCCCAAACGCCACGGCCGAGCGCGTTCGGCAATTGCAGTCCAGAGGCATCATCCGTCGATTTCACGCGTCTTTGAATCCAGCATTACTCGGGCTAGGCCTCGAAGCCTACATTGACGTGAAGCTTCAGGCCGGCACAAGCGCCCAACATTTTGAGGCAGCCGTAGCGAAGATGCCCGGGGTCGTGAGTATGGCAATTCTGACGGGGTCATTCGACGTGCGGCTTCGTGTCGCCTGCAGGGATCAGGCGGACCTGGTGCGGTTGATTGAAACGCTGCGCAGTCGTGCCGGCCTGCAGGAGACAAACAGTACGGTCATCTGTCGCGAAATCGAGCCTCGCAATTGGAATATTTAGAGGTTGCGCCGGCCATCACCGCGCCGCTCGAATTAGGAGCTTTCGCACCAGTGCAGTCCCCATGCCAACGGCTGCCCGTTTGGAGGCCATTGGGGTGGATCCTACCGTAAATGTTGCGTACGCCGCGTTGGACGCGGTGTACGTGGTCCGGCGTGCGGCACGGTTCTGGCAACGATCACGTTACCCGGGCCGGCCCAGTTTGCGGCTTTTGACCCTGGTTCCAAGCGTCTGTACGTGGCCAGTAGTCAAAATCTTTCGGTGATCGATACCACACAGAACGCATTGATACTTAACATCCCAATTGTCGCGGC
>PLKR01000362.1:2309-2954 GCA_003140655.1 Acidobacteriaceae bacterium
TTTCGCACCTGTGGCCGCGCAGCGCATTCGCAAGTCCCGTGATTCGCCGGGTGCGTCCCTCCGACCCAGGTTGGCCCTCCAAGGAAGCGTGGAAGCGGCTCAACGAGGCGGTCGGCGGAAACCTGGTTCAGGTCGATTTTCCGATCAACGCATGCACGTCCTCGTCACAGAGCGGGGACTGCAAAGCGCTCTTCGCAAATCTGAAAAACCCCTACTACATCGGCGACAACCCCGGCGTGACGCAAACCTTGGGCTGGGTCGATGCCTGGGACACGAAACCCAGTGTCTACGCCGTCGCTGCAAGAAATGCCGACGACATCGCCGCCGCCGTGAACTTTGCCCGCGAAAACAANNGACGCGTCATATGCACGACGTCACCATCCAGCAAGATTTCGTTCCCAGTGGTTGCAGGTCAGCCCCTCAGCGGGCCGTCACGGTAGGCTCTGGAACAATCTGGATGCAAGCCTACGACGCGGTCACCACAAAGGCTGACGCCTACGTTCAAGGCGGCGGCTGCACCACCGTCGGCGTCGCCGGCCTCATTCAAAGCGGCGGTTTCGGCAGCTTCTCGAAGCATTACGGGATGGCGGCCGCGGGCCTGCTCGAAGCCGAAGTCGTTACCGCCGACGGCAAAGTGCGAATCGC
>PLKR01000155.1 GCA_003140655.1 Acidobacteriaceae bacterium
CGCGGCCAACCGTAGATCTACCCGTGCGGGTTTCAGTCCTTCTCAAAACCGGGTTACTTTAATCCCTCGACCAAGTAGAGGTCGGCCAGCATGCGGTGATATCCATACACACAATTCTTGGCATCGGGCGTCAACAGAATCGGGCCGATATTCTCGACCCCCGCGGGATCGGATGGCATGAGCTGCCTCCAGCGAACGCGTTCCCCGGTTTGCAAATCGAGGCGATCGACCCGAGCCGGCAATTCACCCGGCTGATAGATATATAAGGAGCGGCCGTCTGAGCTAAATGTGATGGGCTGCTCCCCAGGATTGAGTCCGTTAATCAGGCGTGGTTCACCGCCGGTGACAGAATAGAGATACCCCTTTTGGTCGGGACCGATTCCGGCAACCCACTGAGAGTCGGGAGAGATGACAAACCTTGTGCCATTCACGCCTTCGGGGGTGACCGGCTGGCTCTTACCCGAAGCCATGTCGTAGACATACAGCCGCACTCCCTTGCCGGGCTCGTCCCCCGAGAACAGGACGCGCTTCCCGTCGGGAAACCAATGCGCGAATCCGCGGTTAACACTGTCGTTGGTCAGCTGTTTGGGCTCCCCCGCACCGGTGGTCAGCAGCTTCAGTTGTGTGGGCGAGTCTTGCGTCACCGCGATCACCCATTTTCCGTCGGGCGACAAAGCCCTCGCTCCTCCTTCTCCCAGCAGAACAGCTGGAGAGCCGTCAGTTTTCCGAATGTACACCGCGTAGGACAACCCGCCGGACTTGGAGTAGGACAGCGCTCCTCCGCCGCCCTCCTCGTCAAACAAAAGAGTCTTGCCATCCGCCGAAAGGTCAGCGGGGTAGGAATAGTCCAGCCAGGAGAGCTCGTGCTCTTTGGAATCACTATCGGTAACGCCTATCAATTCGCGCCGCCAACTGGCACGCATCAGGAGCACCCGTCCATCCTTGGCAATATCCAACAGCATCAGGGCGCCGGGCAATCGCAAGACCATGCGCTCTTTGCCGTCAAGCGTCACGGCGTAAAGGGTCCGATCTGTACCGGTCTTGCTGGCGGTGAACCAGACCTCGTTGCCGTCTGGAGACCACGCCAATCCCTGTACGGTGAACCATTCGCCGGCGAGAGTTTTTTTGTTTCCCTTTAGATCGACCACGGCCACCGAACCAGCGTCGTCGCCTTGGGTAGGATGGTCGAGAAAAGCGATCAAATCCCCTTTCGGGGAAACTCGTGGATGACCGACCCATCCCCCAGTCTGGTAGAGTGCTTTCCCGATTGGATATTCCAGCTGGTTCTTTCCGCCGAAATCACGCACCACTGCCAGGCTGTTGCCATCCGGTCCCCAATCCGCCCACTGCACCTGCTCCATCACATCGCGAGGAGCACCGCCGGCAAGCGGAGCTCTGGCCAGCGTGCCCATGTTCACCCAGGTGCCGATAGCCTTGCTGTCTAACAGAACGGCCAACTCAGCAGCGGAGGACACGGACATGAGCTGGGTGTGGCTGAGTCCCATGGAGCGCGATTCCGGTGCTTCTGGACGGGCTGTGAACACATCCGTAGGATTGCCTTGCCACGCGGCGCTGTAGAGAATCGTCTGCCCATCCGGAGCAAACCGGGCAGACCGGATGCTGCCCCGGCGGAAGGTCAGCTGCCGATAGGAGGGCGGCGGCACTGGCGGCTTCGAAAAGAGCAGTTTGCCGGCAAACAGAGTGGCAGCCACCGCGAGAAGCAGACCGAACGCAAAAACGGGCAGGGACAGATTGGTTTTGGATCCCGTTTTGGCCGGCGCCAAAGCTACGGTGGCGGTTGCCGGCTCCGTCTTGTCGACAACTACAGAAGCTCCCGACGACCCAATCTGGCGTTGCAGCCGCTTCAAGTTGGCGCGCATCTCGGCCGCCGACTGGTAACGGAGTTCACGATCCTTCTCCAGTGCGTTGTTGATCGTTTCTTCCAGCTTGGCTGGGAGCTGAGGATTCAGCCGGACGGGCGCAGTCGGCGCCCGGTTGAGAATGGCTTCCGTGATCACCGCCGAGGTCTCTCCGCGAAACGGCGAAACCCCGGTGGCCATCTCGTAGAGCACGACGCCGAAGGAGAACAGGTCAGTCCTCCCATCCAGATCCTTCCCTTTTAACTGCTCGGGGGACATGTAGGCGACCGTACCCACGGCTGTTCCGGGGAGGGTCAGGTCAAGGCTGGCTACGTCCGCCTTAGTTTGCGAGTCGCCGGTGAGAGACGTGCTGGCGTGCGTGATCTTCGCAAGCCCGAAATCCAAAACCTTGGCGTGGCCGCGCTCGGTCACAAAGATGTTCGCCGGCTTGATGTCGCGATGCACGATCCCCTTGGCGTGCGCGGCATCCAGCGCGTCGGCCACCTCCATGCCCAGATTCAGCAGTTGTTCTAATTCGAGGGCACGCCCATCAATCATGTGTTTGAGCGTCTGGCCGCTGAGGCACTCCATAGCGATGAAGAGATTATTTTCATGCTGGCCAATCTCGTAGATCGTGCAAATGTTGGGATGATTGAGTGCAGAAGCTGCGCGGGCCTCCCTCCGGAACCGCTCGAGCGCTTGCGGATCCTGGAGGGCCTCCTCGGGCAAGAACTTCAGAGCTACGGACCGTCCCAGACTAGTGTCCTCTGCCCTGTAGACAACGCCCATGCCGCCACCACCAAGCTTCTCGAAGATGCGGTAGTGCGAGACAGTTTGGCCGATCATGGAGTCGGGTTATGTTAGGCGGGAATGCGAGGGCAAGTCAACAGGAAGCTTATGGCGGAAACCCGTTTTGCTTCACTTGAGCTTTAGGCAGGTTTTATAAGACGCTTTAGGGCTCTGTGTAACACGCGGGCACCAACCGTGCACCGTTCTCCCCCCTTTGTGCGAACATGTACACCGAAGTACACGGTCTCCGCGTGGAGGCCGGTGGGAGCGAAGCTGGCGGTAATTGCAAAATCCGGTCAAGCTGACAGTGCACGTGCACCAGGAAGCGCGCTCAACGTGCCCCGCAGCAGCCTAGCCTGGACGCCGCTGATCTCAATCGCTGCAGCGGCCTTCGCGGTTGAAATTCCTTTCTTCTTTCGCGGCACGCCCTCCGGACACGATGTCGAATTTCATCTGTACTCGTGGCTGGAGGTTCTTTCGCAATGGAAACAAGGTATCGTTTATCCGCGGTGGGCGACCCTGGCACACTTCGCCTATGGCGAGCCACGCTTCATCTTCTATCCTCCCGCCTCTTGGATTCTGGGAGCGGCGCTTAGCGCGATTTTTCCCTGGACTCTCGTCGCCAGCATCTACATTTGGATCGCCCTGGTGGCTGCGGGCATTTCCATGTTTCTGCTGGCGCGGCAGTGGCTTGACCGGGGCAAGGCGACCTTCGCCGCCGTGTTGTACGCCGTCAATCCGTATCACCTGGTAATTGTTTATTGGCGGAGCGCGTTCGCTGAGTTGCTGGCCAGTTCGTTGTTGCCCCTGCTGTTGTTGCTGCTGTTGCGGGCAGACGAAAAGGGCCGCCGCGTGACCGTCTTTCTGGCGCTGCTGCTCGGTTGTGCCTGGCTGACAAACGCTCCCGCGGCGGTGATGATTCACTATTCACTGGCGTTGCTGATGGTGGTGATCGCCTGGCAGCGGCGCTCGCCGCGGGTTCTGCTGGTGGGAACTACGGCCGTGCTTCTGGGCGCCGCGCTGGCCGCTTTCTATTTATTGCCCGCGATCTACGAACAGAAGTGGGTCAACATTGCGGAGGCTGTTTCTGCCGGCTCACATCCGCTGGACAATTTTCTGTTTATCCACACCACCGACGCGGACCACGATGCCTTCAACCGCGTCATTTCCTGGATTGCGGTCGCGGAGATCCTGCTGACCCTGGTGGCGGCCTGGGCCGCACGAAGCTGGGGTAGCCGCAATCGCGAGCTTTGGTACACACTCGTGGCTTGGGCCGCAGCGTGCGGAGCGCTGATGCTATCGATCAGCAGTCCTCTATGGAACGCGCTGCCCGAGCTGCGTTTCATGCAGTTTCCCTGGCGGTGGCTGCTGTGCCTCGGCATCCCATTTACTTTGCTGATCGTGCTGGGAGTACGGAGGTGGGCAGTGCGTGTGGCAATCTACTTGGCTATGCTGTGTGTGCTAGCCGTGGCATGGCAACGCTTCCAGCCTCCATGGTGGGATAATGCGGCTGACCTGCGCGAGATGCAGGACAACATGGCGACGGGCAGAGGCTATGAGGGCACCGACGAATACACGCCGGTGGGCGCCGATCCTTCGTCCGTTGATAAAGACGCCCGCCGTGTAACTGTCGAGGGACCCGCTCACGCTGCGATCCGGGTTTCTGACTGGACCGCCGAACGCAAGCTCTTCACCGCGGAGGTGTCGGCGCCGGACAATCTTGCTTTGCATCTGTTCAACTACCCGGCGTGGCGCGTGGAGGTGAATGGGCGGCTCGTCCAGGCCAGGACGCGCGAGGGCACAGGGCAAATGCTGGTCCCCGTGGAGGCGGGCGCGAATGGCGTGCGGATCACTTTTGTGCGCACGTGGGATCGCAGGGCGGGGGGCTGGATCTCGGCCTTCGCGCTGGCTTTGGCGTTAGTGTGGCTGCGGACGCCTCTATTGTATTCANNCGTGATGCGAAGAATTCTCATCGCTACCTCCAATTCTGGCAAGCTGCGCGACTTCGCCGGCGCCGCTCTGCAACATGGAGTTGAAATCGCCGGCATCCCTGACTTCTCTTCCCTGCCAGCCGTTGTCGAGGACGGCCTCACCTTCGAGGCCAACGCTCGGAAGAAGGCCGAAGGGTACAGTCGATATGTTCCGGGAGAAATTGTCGTCGCCGACGATTCTGGTTTGGAGATTGACGCCTTGAAAGGAGCGCCGGGCGTGCACTCTGCCCGCTACGCCGCCGAAAAGCCCGACCAGGCTCACTCGAACACCGATGACGCGGCCAACAATGCACGCGTTCTGCGCGAACTGCAGGGCGTTCCACCGGACCAACGCACAAGTAGATTTGTGTGCGTGCTGGCTGCCGCGCGCGACGGCAAGATGCTGGCTACATTTCGGGGCACGGTCGAGGGAATCGTCCTCGACGCGCCGCGCGGCACGAATGGCTTCGGCTACGATCCGCTGTTTTATTTTCCTCAGATCGAGAAAACATTTGCGGAGCTGACCGCAGAAGAGAAATCCAAGTACAGCCACCGCGGTGCAGCGTTCCGGAAGTTTCTCGATTGGTGCAAGCACCTTAGTGGCAACTGAACCATCGGCTGCTTTCTTGACTTCGCTTCTATCGTCGCCGGATAATAAAAAGTTCTTCTGTCGTTGTCAGACGAACAAGGTTGAGCGAACACCAGCGCCAATCAGCAAAACATATACGAACTCATAAGGGGCGATTCGTGGCGTCAGCAGCCAGTTCTACTGCTCCCGATGTAAGTCAAGGTGTAGCGCATGGGGTCGCGCCCCTGCGCGCCGGCCAGGGCGTGTCGTTTGTTCTGCGCCGGTTGCATTCCCTCTCCGGCATCATTCCGGTCGGCGCATTTCTGTTTGAGCATATCCTGATTTCCAACTCCACCGCGATCAGCGGGCCCGACGCCTACGCGCGGCAGGTAAGCTTTCTGGCAAATCTTCCGCTGGTATTCTTTCTTGAGCTGTTCGGAATTTGGCTGCCGATTTTATTCCATGCGCTCTACGGCTTCTACATCTGGTATCGCGGCGAGGGGAACGTTAGCGAATATCCCTGGACAGGCAACTGGATGTACACAGCGCAGCGCTGGACCGGCGGCATCGCATTCGCCTACATCCTTTTTCACACCTGGACGATGCGTTTTACCGGAGTTGACCTGCACACATTTCCCAACTACTCGTTCGGCAAAGTGCAGGAGGAGTTGTTCCGTCCCGCGCTGTTCGCGTTTTACATCGTTGGCTTGGTTGCGGCGTCGTGGCATTTTTGCTACGGGATCTGGTTGTTTGCCGCCAAGTGGGGCATCACGTCCGGAGAAAAGGCGCGGCAGCGATTCCTGGTTGTCTGCCTGGGCTTGTTTGTGCTCATGACCGGGGTGGGCTTCGCCAGCTTCTATTCGTTCCGGTCTCGCCCGCAGCAACCAAGTGGAACCGGTATTGAAGCGACGGAAGCGAACCACGAGCCAGGAACTTACGGAAAGCCGGTGGACTGAAAGATGGCAGCTCCCAAAATCATTGTCATAGGCGGCGGTCTGGCCGGACTCTCCGCCGTGATCAAGATTGCCGAGATGGGCGCTAACGTCGATATCTTCTCCATTGTCCCGGTGAAGCGCTCGCACTCGGTGTGCGCGCAGGGCGGCATCAACGCCGCGAAGAACCTGAAGGGCGAAGGCGACTCGACGTGGAAGCACTTTGACGATACGGTCTATGGCGGCGATTTTCTCGCCAACCAGCCTCCAGTCAAGGACATGTGCGAGGCCGCGCCCGGCATCATCGATCTGCTCGATCGCATGGGCGTTCCTTTCAACCGTACGCCCGAGGGACTGCTCGACTTTCGCCGCTTCGGTGGCACTCTCTTCAATCGCACTGCATTTGCCGGCGCAACCACCGGCCAGCAACTTCTCTATGCGCTCGACGAGCAGGTTCGCCGCTACGAATCCGAAGGCAAGGTGAAGAAATACGAGCACTGGGAGTTTCTCTCTGCCGTGCTCGACGGAAACCGCGTCTGCCGCGGCATCTGCGCCATGGACCTGCGCAGCATGGAGGTGCGCACCTTCCCGGCCGACGCCATCATCATCGCCACCGGCGGCAACGGCGCGATTTTTGGCAAGTCGACCAACTCTGTGGTCTGCACCGGATCGGCGCAGTCCGCGCTCTACCAGCAGGGTTGCTACTACGCCAACGGCGAATTCATTCAGGTGCATCCCACTTGCATCCCCGGCAACGACAAGCTGCGGCTGATGTCGGAATCGGCGCGCGGCGAAGGCGGACGCGTGTGGGTTCCGAAAACGCCCGGCGACAAAAGAGAGCCGAAGGCGATCCCAGAAAAAGACCGCTGGTACTTTCTTGAAGAGTGGTATCCCAAGTACGGCAACCTGGTTCCTCGCGACATCGCTACGCGGGCCATCTTTAAGGTCGTGTTCGAGCAAAACCTCGGCATCGATGGCAAGCCGATGGTTTATCTCGATCTGACCCACATCGACCGCAAGATTCTCGACCGCAAGCTGGAAGGCATTCTCGAAATCTACGAGAAGTTTGTGGGCGACGATCCCCGCGACACGCCTATGAAGATTTTCCCCGGCATGCACTACACCATGGGCGGGCTGTGGGTGGACTTCAAGCAGGCGACGAATATCTCTGGCATCTACGCTGCGGGCGAGTGCGAGTATCAGTACCACGGCGCGAATCGTCTGGGCGCGAACTCGCTGCTGTCGTGCATTTACGGCGGAGGCATCGCTGGACCGAATGCGGTAAAGTATGCGCGCGGATTGCAGGCGCTTCCTGACGGCAACGGATGCTTCGAGGCCGAAAAGAAGAAGCAGGAAGACAGCAATGCCCTGCTCATGAACAACTCGGGCACGGAGAATCCGTTCCGGCTGTGGCGCGAACTGGGCGAGCTGATGACCAAAGACTGCACCGTCATCCGCTACAACAAGAANNGTCAACCTCAGCGACCGCACGCAGTGGGCGAACACCAGCGTGGTCTTCACCCGCCAGCTTTATAACATGCTGCAGTTGGCAAGAGTTGTGGCTCAGGGCGCACGCTTGCGCGACGAGTCGCGCGGCTCGCACTACAAACCGGACTTCCCCGATCGCGACGATAAGAACTTCCTGAAGACGACGAAGGCGTATTTTGCGCCGGATGCGGATGAGCCGAAGTTTGAGTTCGAGCCGGTGGATACGTCGCTGATTCCGCCGCGGCCGAGAAAGTATGACGCTGTGAAGTAGGCAGGATCGGCTGTCATCCTGAGCGAAGCGAAGCATGCAATTTGCCGACGCCGCGTATGTAGGTTCTTCGCTTCGCGCAGAATGACAGGGCAAGTTAGGAGCTAAAGGCTAAGAACCAATGGCTGAACATAAATCCGTGCTTATCAAGATCAAGCGCCAGGACAATCCCAATTCCAAGTCGTACTGGGAAGAGTTCGAACTCGCGCATCTTCCGGGCATGAACGTGATCTCCTGCCTGATGGAGATTGCCGCCAATCCCGTCACCCGCGACGGCAAGGCCACGACGCCCATCACCTACGACTCGAATTGCCTGGAGGAAGTCTGCGGCTCCTGCGCCATGCTCATCAACGGACGCGCCCGGATGGCCTGCTCCGCCTTGATTGACAATCTTGAGCAGCCCGTCAAGCTCGAGCCGTTTTCCAAGTTCCCCATCGTCCGCGATCTGGCCACCGACCGCAACGTGATCCTCGAGAATCTCAAGGCTGTCAAAGCCTGGATTCCCATCGACGGCACCTACGACCTCGGCCCCGGTCCCCGCATGACGGCGGAAGAGCAGGAGCAGGCCTATCCCATCTCCCGCTGTATCTCGTGTTGCTGCTGCATGGAAGCTTGCCCGCAATTCAACGAAGACACGGGCTTCGTGGGCGCCGCCACCATTGCGCAGGTGCGCCTGTTCAACACTCATCCCACGGGCAAAGCGCTGCAGCGCGAGCGTCTCGCGGCGCTGATGGGCGACGGCGGCATTCAGGAGTGCGGCTACGCGCAGAACTGCGTGGAGGTTTGCCCTAAAGATATTCCTCTGACCAAGGCAATTTCCGAAGTCGGCGGCGAAGTCATGAAGCAAGCCATCGGTGACCTTTTCCGGCGCTGATTTTTGTCACTCCTGCCACAACTGGGCAGGAGTGTTTGTCTCGAACGCCCTAACTCATTTCCCGAGCCATACATAGGCGAGTCTCTGAACACGTTCTCTAATGGCCTTCGGCATGCCCCTCTGGCCATTCTCATCGGTTTCTAATTCAGGGGTAACCAGGGGTAATCAGCATTTTGATTAGACGCCTGTAATCCCTTCGTCACCGTCACAGCTTGACAGCATGGCTTACACTTGGGACGTTGTGGATTAAGCCAAATTAAGGAGCTCATTGAGATTAAGACCACAGTGCCGAATGATTTTGACTTGCTTGCTCGCGTGCCTGTGCGGCCCGCTTTTTGCGGCGACGACCACCACCGTGCATAAGCCGGTTCGCCATCACCGTCTGCACTGGACGCGCTGGAATCCGATGTTCCGTCCCTCGCACGAGTCTCTTTTGTTGCAGAACGCCGAAGTCGATCGCCTCGAATTGCCTCGCATTCAGGATGACGACGAATTGGAAGCGCTGAAAGCCAGTGGAGCGCTCCAGCCAATCATTCCGGGTGAATCGCTGCGCTTTGATCCGCGCCTCGACCCTTCGCGCCGCTACTGCCGTCCCTGGACCCGCGATTTTGTGCAGGACATCTCGCAGGCCTACTACCATCGCTTTCATGAACAGATTCAGGTAAATTCCGCCGTGCGCACAGTGAAGGTCCAGAAAAAACTTCGCCGGCACAATCGCAATGCGGCTCCGGCTGAGGGCGATACGGCATCGTCACATCTCGCCGGCCTGACGGTCGACCTGCAGCGCCGCGGCATGACCCAGGAGCAGGTTCACTGGATGGAGCATTACCTCTTCTACATGAAGACCCTTGGCCTGGTTGAGCCCGAGGAAGAGCGGCACCAGTGGGTCTTCCACATCATGGTCTCGGGCCGCTATGCAGATTGGCGCGAAACCCAGGATATCGTTCCCGTGGAGCGCCCCGAGCCCGCCACCGTCACCGCGGATAGCCGCGCCGAATAGTCACCCTCGCATAATTCCATTCCGAGCATGATTGCAGATGTTCGCTGATGGCCATTTGCTGATCGTGCTTTCTTCGTGCCGTTCCTGCCTATACAATCATTGACTTGCACCGGCAGCCGCCTCAGCAGACCAACTTCTATGACTCGTTTCAGAATCNNAAGGCTCGTGCCATTCACGAGTCCGCCCTCGTCATCGATACCCATGCCGACACGCCCCAGCGCTTCCTCGACGAGGGCTTCGACATCGGATCGACTGATCCCAACGACATTGGGCATATCAGCCTCGACAAAGCCCGCCGCGGCAATCTCGGCGCGGAATTCTTCTCCATCTGGGTAGAGCCCGAGACCAACCAGGGCCACTTCGCCAGGCACACGTTCGATCTCATCGACTCCGTCTACGAGCAGGCCGCGCGGCATCCTGACCGCATGATGATGGCTTTTTCCGTGGCCGACATCGAGCGCGCGCACAAAGAGCACAAGCTTGCCGCCTTGATGGGCATCGAGGGCGGCCACTCCATCGAGAACGACATGCACCTGCTGCGCGACTACTACCGTCTCGGCGTGCGTTACATGACGCTCTCCTGGTCAAACACTAACGAGTGGGCTGACTCGTCCGGCGACATCGACGACGCCAAGGTGCAGCATCACAACGGTCTGACTGATTTTGGCAAACAGGTCGTGCTGGAGATGAATCGCCTGGGCATGATGGTCGATATCTCTCACGTGGCCGACAAGACTTTTTGGGATGCGATCGCAACTACGAAGGCACCGGTAATCGCCTCCCATTCTTCCGCGCGGGCGCTCACCAATGCGCCCCGTAATATGACCGATGAGATGCTGCAAGCCGTAGCCAAGAACGGCGGAGTCGTGCAGGTCAACTTTTATTCTGGTTTCGTGGATGAGAACTACCGTCAAGCGAGCATCTCCATCGGCAAGCAGGCTGCGGAAGCAATCCGTGTCTTTGAAGAGAANNGACCGCATCGAACGCGAGTGGGCTGCCAAGATTCCCCGCCCGCCTCTGAAGTCGCTGATCGATCACATCGATCACATCGCGAAAGTTGCCGGGATAGACCATGTGGGCTTGGGCTCGGATTTCGATGGTGTTGCCGGAGCAACCCCCGCCGGCATCGACTCCGCCGCCGATCTGCCGAAGATCACACAGGCTCTGCTCGATCGCGGATACAGCGCCGACGATATCAAGAAGATTCTCGGCGGTAACATTCTGCGCGTTTTTCGCCAGGTCGAAGCCGTCAGCCGCGAAATGCAGGCCCAGGCCCATTGATTCCAAGCGCTATCGTACAATTCAACGTTACAATGCAACGGTACAAT
>PLKR01000096.1 GCA_003140655.1 Acidobacteriaceae bacterium
GTCGCGCCCAAAAACGAAAAGCTGCTCCAGCGCGCCATCGGAATTCTCGAACAAGCCACCGGAGCCACTCACGAATCCGCCAGCCGCACCCTCGCCGCCTCCGGCAATCGCACCCCCGTAGCCCTGGTAATGCTAGCCGCCGCAGTAACCCGCCCCCAAGCCGTAGCCGCCCTGAAGAGAGCGCAAGGCCACGTCCGCCAAGCCATAGCGCTAGCGAAACCGCTGTGAGCGTGGCGCGGGCGCCCTCGCCCGCGACTGTCTGCAGCAAATCAACTCCCGTGGGGACAGCCGCCGGGTGCCCCATTTCTCGCGCGTTCTTGGCGCGAGAAGTGGGGCTTTTCCCCGCCACATGGCCTANNACTCTGCTATGATCCTCAACCGAAACCAATGCCCGCATCCGGACTAGGAGCCATCTTTAATATGCCTCTCCAGCAATTCCAATCACATCGCATTCTCCCAACCGCGCTGATCCTCACGCTAACCATCACCGCAGCTCTCACCGCACCCACCCAGTCGAGCGCACAATCCGGCCCGCCAGTCGCCGAGCGCCACGATGTAACCGAGACCTTCTACGGCCAGGTCGTCGTTGATCCCTATCGCTCGCTCGAGGACTGGCATGACGCCAAAGTCGCGCAGTGGCTCAAGGGAGAAGACGACTACACCCGTGCCACGCTGAAGAGCATTCCGGGACGCGAAAAATTCCTGGCCCGCGTAAAGGCTCTCGACACTGCCAGCACCCGGGTTCGCGACACGCAGATCTGGGGCGGGAAAACTTTTTATCTCAAGGCTGATCCCGGAGCCGACAATGTCAAGCTCTATGTCATCGATCAAGCCGGAGCCAAGGAACGCCTGCTCCTGGACCCGGAACTTCTCACAAAAGACGGCGTCCACTCTTCCATTGACTATTATCAGCCCTCGCTCGACGGCACATTAGTCGCCTACGGAATCTCTGCCGGCGGCTCTGAAAACAGCGCAATTCACATCCTCGAAACCGCCACCGGTAAAGTGCTTTCCGATTCCATCGACCGCGCGCGCTTCGGCGCGGTCGCCTGGCTGCCGGACAACAAATCGTTCTTCTATAACCGCCTGCAAAAGCTCACGCCCGATATGCCTCAAACCGCCTTCGAGCAGCGCAGCCGCGCCTACGTGCATCAACTCGGCGACGATCCCGAGCACGACCGATTCGTCTTCGGCTACGCTTACTCGCCCAACCTCAAAATCGAAGACAACGATCTCAGCTTTGTCACCTACTCGCCCGCCTCACCCTATTTCTTCGGCTTCGTCGCTCACGGAACCCAGAACGAAGCCACCGCCTACTACATCCCTATCGATCAACTCAATTCATCNNTATGAAGTAACCCGCACCAGCCTCAAGAACCCGGACGTAGCTCATGCCACGGTGGTAGTCCCGGCCAGTGAAGTTGTCATCCAGGAAGCCGACGTAGCCAGTGACGCCATTTACATCCGCGATCTCGACGGCGGAATCGGCCGCATGCGCCGCCTTTCCTTCGACGGCCACATCGAGCCTATCTCGCCAGGTGAAGGGCAGTCTGTAGCCGCGATCTCCACCACTCCCACCGAACCTGGAGCGCTCGTGCATGTTGTCTCCTGGACGACTGCTCCGCGCTGGCTGAAATATGATCCGAAAACAAAAGTCGCCACCGATACCGGCATTCAACCGCCCTTGCCCATCGACACCTCGGCCTACGAAGCGGTCGAAGTCAAGGCCAGGAGCGCCGACGGCACCATGATTCCCCTTTCCGTCATCCGCGCGAAAACCATTAACCTCGATGGCAACCACCCCACGCACCTAATCGGCTACGGCGCCTATGGCATTTCCTATGACGCCTACTTCGATCCGGTTTGGCTGGCCTGGCTCGAGCGCGGCGGCGTAATCGCGTTCGCGCATGTGCGCGGCGGCGGAGAATATGGCGAAGAGTGGTACCGCGCCGGCTACAAACTAACCAAGCAGCACACCATCGATGATTTCATCGCCGGCGCTCAATACCTCATCGCAAATAAATACACCAGCCCGCAGCGCCTCTCCGGCGAAGGCACCAGCGCCGGCGGCATTCTCATCGGAGGCGCTGTCACCCAGCGTCCCGATCTCTTCGCCGGGGCCTTAATCCGCGTCGGCGTCTCCAACGCAACCCGCGCGGAATTCACTCCCAACGGCCCGCCCAACATCGCCGAGTTCGGCACCGTCACCACTCCCGACGGCTTCAAAGGCCTCTATGCCATGGACGCGTATCAACATGTCAAAGATGGCACAGCCTACCCCGGAGTTCTGCTCACCGCCGGCATCAACGACCCGCGCGTAGATCCCTCGCAGCCGGCAAAAATGGCAGCCCGCCTGCAAGCCGCAACCTCCAGTAAAAAGCCAATCCTGCTGCGAGTAGACTACGACGCCGGCCACGGCATGGGCTCCACGCGAGCCCAACACGACCTCGAGTTCGCCGACGAAATGTCCTTCCTGCTCTGGCAAGACGGCGACCCCGCCTTCCAACCCGCCAAAACAAACGCCATGAAGTAAAAACGCAAGCACAAGAATGCTATGTGTGGACCGCAAAGCTCATGTGGGGACGGCCGCCTCGGCCGTCCCGTCGAGCGCAGCGAGACGATCCTCCACAAGCCCGCACCCTCCCAATTACCCACTCCCACTCCAATTCCCCTCTAAAATAACT
>PLKR01000554.1:0-2739 GCA_003140655.1 Acidobacteriaceae bacterium
GGCAATCCGTTCGGGCTGGCGGGGACAATGACGCGCGGCATCGTGAGTTCCATCCGTCCGGTGCGCGAGCCTAGTGGCGCGACCATTGGCGACGCGATTCAGACCGATGCCGCCATCAATCCCGGCAACTCGGGCGGTCCGCTGATGAACTGGCACGGAGAAGTGATTGGCATCAACACCATGATTCTTTCCCAGGTCGGTCAGAACGCGGGCATCGGCTTCGCCATTCCCATCAATACCGCGAAGGCCGTGCTCAACGATCTGATGACGCTGGGTCGGGTGCGGCGGCCGGCGCTGGGCGTGGTTACCATCCCGATCAGCGCGGACCTGGCCGATGAAATGGGCTTGCCCGCGGATTACGGTCTGCTGATTCTACAGGTGACCCCCGGCGGCGCGGCCGACCAGGCTGGACTGCGCGGCGGCACCGAGAAAGCCTATCTGGGCAACAAGCTCATCATGCTGGGCGGCGACCTGATCGTGGCCATCGACGGCGAAAAAGTTGANNACGATCTACCGCAACAAGAAAAAGATGGACGTGAACGTAGCGCTGGCCGAGGCCAGAGAACAGGTGTGAGGAACCAGGTCCGGCTTCCGCATCAGAGGAATCTGGGCTGTTACGGTATGAGCACCCTCCGCGGTAGTGGGATTTTCAATTGTCGGAGAACATCGAATGGCTGGCACAACTGAAGTCTCGGCGCCGCTCACGTCCGAAGAGCTGCGCAAGGTACATGCTTACTGGCGAGCCTGCAATTATCTATCGGCGGGAATGATCTATCTTCGCGCGAACCCTCTTCTACGCGAACCGCTGAAGCCGGAGCACATCAAGAATCGACTTCTTGGTCATTGGGGCTCGGATCCCGGTCAATCTTTGATTTGGGTGCACCTGAACCGGCTCATCCGGAAGTACGACTTAAATGTGATGTACATCTCCGGCCCTGGCCATGGCGCGCCGGCTACGCTCGCCAACTGCTATCTCGAAGGCTACTACTCCGAAATTTATCCCGATAAAAGCCGCGATGAAGCGGGTCTTCTCAAGTTCTTCCGGCAGTTCTCGTTTCCCGGAGGAATCGGTTCCCACTGCACACCGGAGACGCCCGGTTCCATTCACGAGGGCGGTGAATTAGGCTATTCCATTTCGCATGCTTACGGAGCAGCATTCGATAATCCTGATCTCATCGTCACCGTCGCGGTTGGCGACGGCGAGGCGGAGACGGGTCCACTTGCGACCTCCTGGCATTCGAACAAATTCCTGAACCCGATTCGCGATGGNNTTCCCCACGAAGAATTGGAGTCGTTGCTGATCGGATATGGCCACAAGCCGTATTTCGTCGAAGGCGACGACCCGTCCGCGATGCATCAGAAAATGGCTTCCACTCTGGAACAATGCATCCTTGAGATTCGTTTACTCCAGCAGCACGCCCGCTCGACCGGCGACCCCACGCGTCCCCGCTGGCCCATGATCGTACTTCGCTCCCCGAAGGGATGGACGGGACCGAAAGAGGTAGACGGCCACAAGGTAGAAGGCACGTGGCGAGCGCACCAGGTTCCGGTAGCTGACCCGGTCACGAATAGGAAGGATCTGAAAATCGTGGAAGCCTGGATGCGCAGCTATAAGCCGGAAGAACTGTTCGACGCCAACGGAACGTTCATACCAGAGCTGCAGGAACTTGCACCTTCCGGACCGCGTCGCATTTCTGCGAATCCGCACGCAAATGGTGGACTGCTGCGCAAAGAACTTGAACTACCCGACTTTCGCGAGTATGCCACCAAAGTGACTGCGCCTGGAGCGACCTATGCTCTGCCCACGGATGTGCTCGGGCACTTTCTTGCCGAGGTGATGCGCCGTAATATGAGTTCCTTCCGGGTCTTTGGACCTGACGAGACTGCCTCCAACAAGCTCACAGCGATCTATGCGGCTTCGAAGAAAACATGGCTTGCCGAATACAAGCCGGAAGACGCAGATGGCGGCGAACTCGATGTCTCCGGACGCGTCATGGAAATGCTGAGCGAGCATACGCTCGAGGGCTGGTTTGAAGGCTACGTTCTCACGGGCCGGCACGGCTTTTTCTCAAGCTATGAAGCCTTCATCCACATCATCGATTCCATGTTCAACCAGCACGCCAAATGGCTGGAGAAATCGAAGAAAGAGCTCTCTTGGCGCGCGCCTGTACCATCAATCAACCTCCTTATAACATCTCTGGTGTGGCGGCAGGATCACAACGGCTTTACGCACCAGGATCCCGGATTCCTTGATGTGGTTACTAACAAAAGTCCGGACGTCGTGAGGATTTATTTGCCGCCAGACGCGAACTGCCTGCTCAGCGTGACGGATCATTGTCTCCGCTCGCGCGATTATGTCAACGTTATCGTCGCGGATAAGCAGGAGCATCTTCAGTACCTCACCATGGCGGACGCCGTGACCCATTGCACCAAGGGCATCGGCATTTGGGACTGGGCTTCCACCGACAATGGCGAGGACCCCGATGTGGTGATGGCGTGCGCTGGTGACATCCCAACCATGGAGTCCCTGGCGGCGGTCGCAATTCTGAAAGAGCACTTCCACGATTTGAAAATACGATTCGTCAACGTCGTCGATCTTTTCCGGCTCATGCCGGCGTCGGAGCACCCGCACGGACTCCCTGATCGCGATTTCGATTCCCTCTTCACCACCGACAAGCCGGTCATCTTCAATTTCCATTCCTACGCCTCGCTCATCCACAAACTCAGTTACCGGCGCAA
>PLKR01000554.1:2758-18571 GCA_003140655.1 Acidobacteriaceae bacterium
GGCGCTCACGTCAAGGAATGGCTGAAGGACCAGATCATTGAGAGCATTAACTACGCTCACGCGGAAGGCATCGATAAAGAAGAAATCCGAAACTGGAAGTGGCCGGGGTAGGAATGGCGAAAGAGTTGGGCGGAAAAGACGGCCCCATCCTCGTAATCAACAGTGGGTCGTCTTCGCTGAAGTTCGGCATTTACCGGCTCGGGGCGACCGACGAAGAGCCGCTGCTGACTGGAAGTGCTGAGGGTATTGGGCGGGGCAACGGAACCTTACAGATCCGTTCGTTCGACGGAACCTCGCTTATACAACGCAACCAAATCCACGAATCGCAGGACGATGCTCTGCGAGCCCTCGCTGCCGCGATCCGGGAACATGCCGACACCACGCCAGTGGCAGTAGGCCACCGCGTGGTGCACGGCGGGCCCAAGCTCTGCAGACACCAAATCATCACGCCGCAAGTCCTTGATCAACTTCGTTTGGCAATCCACTTTGCGCCGTTGCACATCCCGCAGGCTCTGTCGCTGATCGCTACTGCACAATCGATCTTTCCTTCGGCCGCACAGTTCGCCTGCTTCGACGATGCTTTTCACCAGACGATCCCGGAAGTCGCATCGCACTTTGCTCTCCCGCACCGCTACTACGACGCAGGGATTCGCCGCTACGGGTTCCACGGGATTTCTTATGAGTCGCTGGTGCATCATTTCGGCGCGAAGCTTCCCACGCGAGCCATCTTTGCGCATCTCGGTAACGGATCGAGTCTGTGTGCTCTTCGAAACGGGATATCGATCGATACCACGATGGGCCTCACTCCCACTGGCGGCATTCCGATGGGTACGCGCTCCGGCGACCTCGACCCCGGCGTCATCCTCTATCTTCTCCGAAACGACAAGCTCGACTGGGACAGACTTGAATATCTGCTAAATCATCAGAGCGGCCTTTTCGCTCTTTCTTCCGGCGAGAGCGATGTGAAGACGCTGGAAGAACGCGCCCGCTCCAATGATCCAAAGGCGCGTCTTGCTCTCGATGTTTTTGCCGTTTCAGTTCGAAAGACAATCGGAGCATACATGGCTCTGCTGGGCGGTGTGGATCTTCTCGTCTTCACCGGAGGCATCGGAGAGCACAGCAATCACATTCGATCCGCAGCGACGGACGGCCTTGAGCTCCTTGGGCTCACTCCTGACAAGATTCAGATTGTCCCTACAGAAGAAGAGCAACAGATCGCGCGCCACTGCCGCGAGATGNNACTTTTCATCCAGGTATTCGCCGGGCACGTCGTCTTCGGGCACCTCATGAGTGTGAACTTCTCTCTCATCGTGTTCCCCGGCGTCTTCGACGCCTGACACCGCCTCAGCCTCGAACGCGTTGCCTTCCTCCAGCAACTCGTCAACACTTTCCGAATCCGCGGTTTCGACGTCGGAGAGGCCCTGTAGATCTCCCGATTCCTCACCCGAGCGCGATCCCGATGTCTCACGCGAAAATGCCGGCGCAACCCGCCCCTGGCTCTTCTTCCGAGTCTCCTTCCTACCCGCGCTCGAGGTCTTGCCGCTGATCGTTTTCTTCAGGCCCTTCCTTTTCGCTGCGGCTTTTTTCGTAGCGGCCGCCTTCTTCGCGGATTTCTTAGAAGTTGTCCGCTTCCGCACCAGCTTCTTCGCCGGCGTCGACTTCCTGCCGGCACTTTTCTTCGACTTCTTCGATTTCTTCTTGTTTTTCTTTTTGTCAGCCATTCGCGCAGTCTAGCACTGCCGCATGCGTGCGGGCAAAACCTTTGCACATAGGCTGAGAAGCGACAGGGAGACTAGATGGCGAGAGCATGGTGCTTCTTTTCTTATATGAACCATGCCTCCGTGACGTGACGGCAAACCGGTCATCAGAGGTTTGTCGTGATGGCGTATTGCGGATGTGCTAGATTCCCAAATGCGGTATTCCGCGATGCTGATTCTCTTCAACCTTAGGAGTCCGAGATAGATGTCCGTTCAATCTCAGCCCATTGTGTGGCCTGGCCGGCCCTACCCTTTGGGATCAACCTGGGATGGTGAAGGCGTCAACTTCGCGCTGTATTCCGAGCACGCGGAGAAAGTGGAGCTTTGCCTGTTTGATAGCTCCGGGAGACGTGAGAATCTTCGCATCCAGCTTCCCGAGCAGACAGACATGGTATGGCACGGCTATCTGCCAGGAGGACGTCCCGGCCAATTGTACGGATACCGGGTATATGGCCCCTATGCTCCCGAGCAAGGTCATCGCTTTAATCACCACAAACTTCTGCTGGATCCGTATGGCAAGCAAGTTCAGGGAGCCATCCATTGGAGCGACTCGCATTTTGGATATAGGGTCGGGCACAAGCAAGAGGACCTGTCGTTTGACCGGCGCGATGACGCGGCCGGAATGCCCAAGAATCGAGTGATCGACTCCGCTTTCACCTGGGGAACGGATAAGCCGCCCTGTATTCCCTGGCACGAGACCGTGATTTATGAGCTGCACGTAAAGGGATTCACGATGTGCCATCCGGACGTTCCGGCTCACCTGCGTGGAACCTACGCCGGACTGGCGACCGCTCCGGTCATCGAATACCTGACGCGCCTGGGTGTGACCTCGATCGAACTCATGCCGGTGCACAGCTTCGTGGATGACCGGCAACTCGTGGAGCGCGGTCTGCGCAACTATTGGGGTTACAACTCGATCGGTTTTCTTGCGGTTGAGCCCCGGTACCTGGCCACCAACTCAATCTACGAATTCAAAACCATGGTCAAGATTCTGCACTCCGCAGGATTGGAAGTGATTCTTGACGTTGTCTACAACCATACTGCGGAAGGCAATCACCTGGGCCCTACGCTTTCGCTAAAAGGTATCGACAACAGCACGTACTACCGCCTGGCACCCGACAACCCCCGCTATTACAAAGACTATACCGGAACCGGAAACACGCTGAACATGAGGCATCCGCGTGTGCTGCAGCTGATCATGGATAGCCTGCGCTACTGGGTTCTCGAAATGCACGTGGACGGCTTTCGCTTCGACCTTGCGGCTACCCTCGCCCGGGAACTCCATGAAGTCGATCGTCTCGGCGCGTTTCTCGACATCATTCATCAGGACCCGGTGCTCTCCCAGGTAAAACTAATTGCTGAGCCTTGGGATCTCGGCGAAGGAGGCTATCAAGTCGGAAACTTCCCCGTCGGCTGGGCGGAATGGAACGATCGCTACCGCGATACGGTACGTGCATACTGGAAAGGCGACGGGGGATTGGTGGGAGATCTGGCTTATCGCCTCACGGGTTCCAGCGACCTGTACGCGCACAGCGGCCGGCGTCCGTATGCCAGCATCAATTTTGTCACTGCGCATGACGGCTTCACCTTGCAGGATCTGGTCAGCTATAACGACAAACATAACGAAGCCAACGGCGAAAACAATCGGGACGGCAATAACGATAATCGGAGCTGGAATTGTGGCGTGGAAGGTCCCACCGACGATCCGAACATCCAGGCACTGCGCGCCAAGCAGAAACGGAACGTGCTGGCAACGCTGCTGCTCTCCCAAGGCGTGCCCATGATATATGCAGGAGATGCGATCGGCCATACCCAGATGGGAAACAACAACGCTTATTGCCAGGACAATCCAATCAGCTGGCTAAGCTGGGTTCTGCAGCCCGAGGATCGCAACCTGCTGGCGTTTGTTCAGCGCATGATCAACCTGCGCAAGCGGCACCCGGTATTCCGACGGAGGCATTTTTTTCAGGGCCGTCCGATCAAAGGCGCAAACGTAAAAGATGTGCAGTGGCTGAATTCCAGCGGCAATGAGATGAACGAAGACGAGTGGCGCGATCCGTCGGTTCGCTGCCTGGGAATGTTTCTCGCGGGTCAGGGACTGGATGAGACGGATGAACGCGGCCGCAAATTCGGCGACGAGAACTTTCTTGTGCTGCTGAACGCTAATCATGAAGATGTGGCATTCACATTGCCGGCATTCCACCCGGGAGCCCGCTGGAGCGCGTGGATGGATACCTCCCGAGAAGGTGGTTTGCACCCGGCCGAAACCTATGATGCCAGTGCGGCCTATCCCCTGCAGGCCCGCTCTCTGGTGGTGTTGATGGAGCGTCGTGGCAACGGCAGTGGAAGCGGCAAAAAGGAAGAGTCGAATGAAGCGCCGTCATAACATGCAGTTCGGCGCCGAGTACTGTGACGACGGAAGCGTGCGTTTTCGCTTGTGGGCTCCGGCCGCGCGTCAAGTTGAGCTCTGCCTTGCAGCCTCAAACAGGGCAGCCCGTCTTTCTCTTGAACGGTGTGATAACGGTTGGTTTGAGCTAGTCACCGATGCAGCCAAGCCTGGAACGCAATACCGTTTCCGAATTGACGGCGGCGAAGAAGTTCCCGACCCAGCTTCACGTTTCCAACCAGAGGACGTGCACGGACCAAGTGAAGTTATCAATCCGGCGACTTTCGACTGGAAGGACGACAGCTGGCGCGGCCGGCGCTGGGAAGAGGCAGTTATCTATGAACTGCACGTCGGAGCCTTTACACCGGCGGGTACCTTCTCCGCTGTGGGCGAGCGTCTCGATTATCTGGCGGACCTGGGGATCACTGCTATCGAGCTAATGCCCGTTGCCGACTTCCCTGGCCAGCGAAATTGGGGTTACGACGGCGTCTTCCCGTTCGCGCCCGATAGCACGTACGGCCGCCCCGAGGATCTCAAACAGTTGGTGAGAAGCGCGCATGATCATGGAGTGATGGTTTTGCTGGACGTCGTATACAATCATTTCGGCCCGGAAGGAAATTATCTCAACTCTTACGCGCCACAATTCTTTACCGACCGACACAAGACTCCCTGGGGCGACGCCATCAATTTCGATGGGTTTGAAAGTCGTATCGTCCGAGACTTTTTCATCAATAACGCCCTGTACTGGCTGACGGAGTATCAGGTCGACGGACTCCGACTGGACGCGGTTCATGCGATCATTGACGACTCCACGCCCCATATCCTGACGGAACTCGCCGATGCAGTGCGAAGTTCCGTCGAACCGGATCGGCACGTCCATCTTATTCTGGAAAACGACCGCAACCAGGCCCGTTTCCTTCAACGCACAAGAGGCTGCCAAACTCGGGCCTACAGCGCTCAGTGGAATGACGATATTCACCATGCTCTGCACGTTTTGATCACCGGGGAACGGGATGGTTATTATTCAGATTATTCGGAGCGTCCTCTCGATCAGTTGGGCCGCTGCCTGGTTGAGGGATTCGCTTACCAGGGGGAGGGCTCGCCCTCCAGAAATGGACAAGCGCGTGGTGAACGAACCGCCGGCTTGCCACCAAGCGCATTTGTCTCCTTCCTTCAAAATCATGACCAGATCGGAAATCGTGCGTTTGGAGAGAGAGTCGCGACCATTGCAGATCCACGGGCCGTTCGGGCAGCCATGGCGATTCTGCTGCTTGCTCCATTCCCACCTTTACTCTTCATGGGTGAAGAGTTCGGAGCCAAAACGCCATTTCTCTTTTTCTGTGATTTCGAGAAAGGTCTGGCCGAAGCGGTTGCGGCGGGCCGGCGAAATGAATTCGCCCGCTTTATCAGATTCAACGATCCAGTCGCACGCGCGGGAATCCCCGACCCCAACGCCGCCACAACGTTCGAGATGTCACGCCTTGACTGGGACGATCTTGCACAACCGCATCATCGGGATTGGCTGCGCTTTTATCGCCACCTGCTGAAACTAAGATGTCGGTACATTGCTTCCCGTCTCGCGAACGCGTGCGCCATCGAGGCACATTATGAGGTCCATGGAGATCGCGGCCTCACCGCACATTGGAATTTTCCGGACGGCTCGAAACTCGATCTTCTGGCGAATCTTGGCTCAGTTTCTCTCACCGGACTCGCTCCCCCAACTATTCAGATGATCTACGCGAGCGAGGAAGCGAGCGAGACTGCCCTCAAACGAGGGACACTGCCCGCCTGGTCGGTGGCGTGGTTTCTGGAATCATGAAGTCAGAATCCACACTTCCGCGCGCGACCTATCGCCTGCAACTCAATCGCGACTTTACTTTCGTTCAAGCCAAGGCGATAGTTCCCTACCTTTCTGCGCTTGGCATCAGTCACTGCTACATTTCTCCGTGCTTAAAAGCTCGTCCCGGAAGCATGCACGGTTACGACATCGTGGATCACAACTCGTTAAATCCAGAAATCGGAANNGCCTGCTTTTTCGATATTGATTGGCGTCCGCTGAAAGACGAACTCCATGGAAAAGTGCTGGTGCCGGTCCTGCACGACCATTACGGCATTGTGCTGGAAAGTGGCGAGTTGAAACTGGTTTTCCACCCTGAACGGGGTGAGTTTGATATTTGTTATCGGACTCATCGCTTTCCCGTTAATCCCAGGGTCTACCCTCGCATCCTGCAGCATGCCGTGGGTAAGCTTGCGGTAAAACCGGGTGAGCAAAATTTGGACGTACTGGAGTTTCAGAGCCTGATCACGTCTTTCGGTCACTTGCCGGCACGGCAGGAAGTGAGCAGCGATGGCGCGGTGGAGCGCAATCGCGATAAAGAGATTCACAAGCGAAGGCTGGCCGAGGTGTGTGCGCGAGCCCCGGAAGTCGCAGCTGCCATCAATGAAGCCGTTGATTTGATCAACGGAACTTCCGCAGACCCCGCGAGTTTCGAGGAGCTCCACGAACTCATTAAAGCGCAGGCCTTCCGGTTGGCCAACTGGAGGGTCGCCGCCGATGACATTAACTATCGACGTTTTTTCGATACCAACGATCTCGCCGGCATTCGCACGGAAAATGAGACCGTTTTTCAAGCGACCCACCATCTGATTCTGAAGTTTGTGACGGATGGGAAAGTGGATGGCTTGCGGATTGACCACCCCGATGGCCTGTACGATCCGGCGCAATACTTCGAACGCCTGCGTCGTGGTGTTGCAGATGCTGCAAACAATTCCGGGAACGGATCACGTTATGTGGTGATCGAGAAAATCCTTACCGGCTCTGAACGGCTGCCCGCCGAGTGGCCGGTCTGCGGCACTACGGGCTACGACTTTGCAAATCTTGTTAACAGTCTGTTTGTCGACCCGGCAGCCGCCACCCGCTTCGAACGCATTTACCGAAACTTTATCGGCGACGACATCGATTTTGACGATCTCGCCTATCACTGTCGAAAACTCATTATTCGGGTCGCCTTGGCCAGCGAGTTGAATGTGCTAGCCCATCGACTTACCCAGATCGCGCTCTCCAAACGACACACTTGCGACTTCACTCTCAACAGCCTGCGCGAAGCGCTCACCGAGGTGGCCGCCAGCTTTCCTGTGTACCGCACATACATCAGTCTCTCCGGCGTCTCGGAGACAGATGTGCGGTACGTCTGCACCGCCATCGATTCTGCAAAACGGAGAAGTCCAGCTGCCGACACCAGCATCTTCGATTTCATTCGCGAGGTCCTTCTCACTCGCATCGCTAAAGGGCACGACGCCGCTTACCGAAACGCAGTTGCCGGGTTTGCGATGAAATTCCAGCAGTTCACGAGCCCGGTGATGGCGAAAGGGTTGGAAGACACGGCCTTTTATCAATACCACCGTCTGATCTCACTGAATGACGTTGGAGGCGATCTTTGCCGATTTGGAATCACAACGGCCGAGTTTCATCTCGCGAACCAGGAGCGTCTCCGCGACTGGCCGCACACCATGCTGGCCACCAGCACGCACGACTCAAAACGCTCAGAGGACGTGCGCGCCCGCATCAATGTGCTCTCGGAGATGCCGGGGCTGTGGAGGCTTCGGGTCCGGGACTGGAGACGCTTCAATCGGGGCCACAGGTCCATGATCGACCACAAACCTGCGCCTTCGCCGAACGACGAATACTTGCTTTATCAGACTTTGGTGGGCGTCTGGCCATCCGAGCCTTTGAGCGCCAAGGACGACTGGAAAGCTTTTTCTGAGCGGATCGACAACTATATGCTGAAAGCGATCCGTGAAAGCAAGCAGAACACAAGTTGGATCAACCAGAATACCGCTTACGAAGGCGCTGTTTCGTCGTTCGTAAAGGCGTTGTTGAATCCAAGTGCCAAGAACCGTTTTCTAGATGACTTTGTTCCCTTCCAACGCCTTGTCGCCCGCATCGGCCTTTGGAATAGCCTGTCGCAGACACTTCTCAAGCTCACGAGTCCTGGCGTTCCCGACATCTATCAGGGGAATGACTTGTGGGATTTTAGTCTGGTCGATCCCGACAACCGGCGTCCAGTCGACTATAGCCGCCGTCAGCAAGTATTTGAGAGTATCCGGAGGTGGGGCGGCAACCCTGACGCAATATCGGTCAGTCGGCTGCTGGAGAACCCCGCGGACGGCCGACTCAAATTGTACTTACTTTGGAAAACGCTCTGCTTGCGTAAACGGTGGCCAGACGTTTTTCAGCGGGGTGAGTATCTGCCGCTAACAGTTCAAGGCGAGAAAGCCGATCACGTTGTGGCATTCCTCAGAAAGTCTGACACTGCGAGGGTGCTGGTGGTGGTTCCGCGTCTGGTCGCCAGTTTGATCAGCGACAGCAATCTCCCGCCGATAGGATCGAGCGTTTGGGAGGATACTCACATCTTGGTCCCGTTTTCCGGCTCGTGCGAAAAGTATCGGAACGCGTTTACAGAAGAAGTTATGGACCTTCCCAAGTCCGACGCAAAGATTGCCGTCTCGGAACTGTTGGGGCATTTCCCTGTCGCGCTTTGCCTGCTTGGCGAATAGCCCGTCCCAGCAAGATCCATGGGCCGATTCGGGGAATTTACCAGTCACTTTCAGTTCTGGCCGCGGGAGACTGGCTTCTCTTGCAAAAGGAGTTCTGTGGCCTGAACTCGCCGATCGGAGTGAAACCAGCGCTGCACAACGTTGTCGCACAGAAAGTTGGCCAGCGAGAGCAGGCTCATTCCCTGATGGTGAACCATCCAGGATAGGACGAGTTCGTAACGGGCTGGGAGGAGGCGCCGGCGCGAGTTCGTGTAGTCGGCGGCCTCATAGAATCCGTAGGGGCCGAACCATCCCAGACCTTCCATGCGCCGCAGATTTATGAGCGCGCCTTTGGGATCGACGTTCAGGGCCAAAAGCGTGGAGTACGGAGAAACGACCAAGGGCTCCGCTCCGGTTTTTCTCAGCGCAAGGCTCGGCACGCCGAATGCTTCGTAGTGATAGTCTCCAGCTTCGTTGCGCTTTGAGCAGGCAGATTCAGAGATGCCCCACAGAATGCCCTTGCTGGCGGCGTAGGTCTGTTGCGATCGCACGGCTTGCACGGTTGCGCGGTCGAGCAAGGTGTTGGGATAGCTACGCATCCATATCGAAGGCATCAGGTACTCGAACATGGTCCCGGTCCAGGAGAGCAAAACCGGGCGGCCCTGATCGCTGGTGTAGGGCCGGTCGAGCCGGAACCAGCAATCCTGTGGGATGTCTTCCTTTGCGATCGCGATGAAGACTGCGGTGCGCGGCTCGGTAGCCAGCAAGTTGTAACAGTAGGGTTGCAGTTCTTCGGACTGCGCGTCGAAGCCCACCGACAGCAGCAGACGCTGCTTATCCAGCAAGAAACTGAAGTCCATGGCGTTTGCCAAGCCGCGCGCCTGTTCGCTTATTTGACGCAGGTCCGCGATGAGGCGGAGCGCATTCCGCCGCGCCTCCGCGAGCATGGGCCTGAGGCGCTCGACCATCGCCGCGTTTCCATTTCGAGAAGATCCAAGCGCGTTGTCGAGACGAGCTTCCAGTTCTGAAATCAAATCCGGCAGTTGCTGCAGAGGCACATCGTCGATGAGGCTGGCGCCGCCTGCCAACTCGGGGCGCAATGCCGCGAACTCAGGGAGCTTCCAGGGCATATACGCTCGCACCAGTTCGTGTACGCGTCGTACCCGCAAGTGCGTTTGCTCGCGGAACCACGCGATATCGGAAGAGTGGTCAGACTTCGCTCGGGAGTTTTTTTCGTCCAGAACTTCCTCGGGGAAATTCAAGACAGACGTCAGCCAATCTTCGCTTTGAAACTCCGCTTCGCAGCGCGACAACACGCGCTTCGGCAACGCGCGCAGGTTCACGAGGGCGCGAACATGGTCCAGCAGGGCCTCAGCCGCCGCGCTTGGAAGAATGGGCTGACGCAAGCGATCGAGACATCCCTGCTGCAACGTCCAGAGAGAGGCTACCAGGTTGCCGCTGTCGACCGAAGAAACGAAAAACGGCGGTTTCGCTTCGAGGGTGCGGGTGTCATACCAGTTCAAAAGATGGCCACGATACTTGCGAAGGCGAACTATTGTAGCCAGTGTCTTCTGTGTGAGTTCCACCATTTCTGGAACTGTGAGATAGCCGAACTCATTGGCAACCTGCCGCGCGTTCAGAAGAAGCCCTACGTTCGTCGGGGATACGCTGGCCGCCACCTTTCGCGGTTTGTCCTCAACGTTATCGGGCACGAGCCAGTTGTGTTCCTGGTTGGAAAACTCCGCAAAGTACCGCCAGATATGCAAAGCGGTCTTGCGCAGAAGGCGGAGATCCCGTCGCTCAAGTTCTGGCGCCGGTTCGAGCGGAGAGGCGTTGAGCCAAGTGACGAGAAGCTTGCTGCAGGCCCACAACCCAAGAATCGGCAACGCGGCCAGCAATGACTGAGGACGCACCAGCCAAATCAGCAAACCCAGGCCGAGGGCAAGAAAGGGCATCCAGTCGATATAGCGGTCGACCGGAGTGCGGNNACCACAGCGTCCAGCGACAACAGCGTCTGGTGGGCCAGAAGTGTCAATTCCAGCAGGACTGCAAAATTGGCAGCAAAGAGGTTGGTGAAAGCGTCCCCGGCCATTCGCACCTGGCGCGCCGCCACGGCGCGAACCAACCCAAAGCCCAATTCGACCCAGGCTGGAACAAATAAAATGCAAATCGTGGCGAGCGTCCACAGTATGGGGTGGTCCATCACGAGCCAGCCGAACAAAAGCAATGCGAAAGTTGCCGGTTCGACGAGGCTGCGGCGCAGGTTGTCGAGGATTTTCCAGCGCGAAACCAGCGAGATCGGATTCGGAACCCGCGCGCCGGACTCATCGGGCACGAGGTCGGTTAACCATTCCACAATCTGCCAATCGCCGCGAAGCCAGCGGTGTTTCCGCTTGTTATAGGCGCTGAAGTGCGACGGATAGTCCTCAATCACTACAACATCCGTGGCCAGTCCGACTCGCGCGTATGCGCCCTCGATCAAGTCATGACTCAGCAGAGCATTGCGGGGAAAGCGTCGGTTCAAAACGCGGAACATGGTATCGACTTCGTAGATGCCCTTCCCCGTGAATGTGCCTTCTCCATACAGATCCTGGTAGACATCGGAAATCGCCCGCGTGTAGGGATCGAGACCGGTCTCGCCGGCAAAAATGGCCGCCAGCCGCGAGCGCGTGCTCGACTGCACACTTACGCCGACTCGGGGCTGTAAAATGCCATATCCCGCGACCACGATGTTCTTGAGCGGATCGATGATCGCCCGATTCAGAGGATGGGCGATCGCTCCCACCATGCGGTGCGCCGATCCTCGCGGCAGCTCGGTATCGGAGTCGAGCGTGATCACGAAGCGGAGCTTGGGAAGAATCGAGAGATCCCCGATCTTCACGGGAAAACTGTCGTATTGGTTCAGCAGGAGTTGATTGAGATCGAGCAGCTTTCCGCGCTTGCGCTCCCATCCCATCCATCCTCTCTCGCGCGGGTTGTAGACCCGGTGGCGATGGAGAAGGAAAAACGAGCCCATACTCTTTCCGGCGTATCTTTCATTGAGTTCACCGATCAGTCTCGAGCACAATGCCACCAGCGAACTTTCTTCCGGAGAGGGTTGATTGGAATCCGGCAGATCGGATACCAGCGCAAAATGAATATTACGATCGTGGTTGCCCAGGAAACGTACTTCCAGATCTTCCACCAGGGCCTGCACCTGTTTTTCGCTGAGCAGGAGCGTCGGAATCGCAACCAGGGTCGCGCAGTCGTCGGGAACGCCCTCGGAGAAGTCAAGTTTGGGCAGAGCTGCCACCGGGAGCAGGTTGGTGATGACATAGTTCATCAACTCAACTGCCGCCTGGGAACTTGGCAATAACAAAATCAACATCGAAAGCAGCACGAGCACCGGTGAAGTGGTGGGGGGAGTCAATAGCCATAGGGTCGCGGTGATGATGGCAAGAGTCAGGGCTGCAATTCCGAAAAGAAGGAATTCGTCGGGATGCCTGCGCAACCACGTTCGGAGGCGTTCGCCGAAGCTCGGGTGAAAACCGACCCTTTGGCAGAGATGCTCTGTTCCCTCACCAACGAGATAGAAGCCAATGTGGCTTTCGCGCAATCCAATCCGCGGGTCGCGATGTTTCTTTTCGTGAGCGTGCCGCGCCAGGGCGAGCGCTTCCTCCGCCACTTCTAACTCAGTTCGATCGGAGCGCAGGGCGATCCTCGACACTCTCTCGCGATACACATTCCGGCTTTCAACATCCATACCGGAATAGGCGCCGGCGGGATCTTCACGCAGAATCCCGTCGAAAGCGACTAGCTTCTCCAGCAACTCCGTCCAGGAAGCTTGGGTTACGTTTTCCAAGCTCCGGATGCACGTGGTGACGCGCTTGCGGAGTTTTTTCGTTGGATCGTTCACGAGGGCGCTGCCCCGGGCCGCAATCTGTTCCAGCAGAACCAGCTTTAGCGCCGGAACGATAGCGCCGATCTCGTGAAATTCGAGAGGCGTGATCTCCTCAAAAGCGATGCAAAACTCTGCAAACTTGCTTTCGGAGAAGGTGGTGTCTGTCTCATCGAGAAAAGCCTGAGCGATCGCCAGNNTTCCAACCCCGCGCGTTGCCGAGCGAAGCTGCTGCTTGTTGTCACGGAGCCAGAGAAGATCTTCCGAGTCGGGGGCCTTCGCGAAGGCTGCATCCACGCCTTCGAATATGGTGTCGAATGCCGCTGCAAGCTTTTGGCAACGTTGCGAGAATGTATCGGACGATCGTGTCGCAGGCAGCCAACCCAGACTCGCGGCAAACTCCATCGCGGCGCTGCGCAGCGGCCGAGCCTCTGCCGCGTTGCCATGGGAAGAATGCTGCTGCTCTTCTTCACCAATAACGCCATGAGTCTGTGCACTGCGAACCATACTTCCAATCCATCCTTACTTGATCCATTCCTACTCGATCGTCTCTTACTCGATCAATCCATCTTGCGATACTTGTGCCTTCACCGGTAACTGGCAGCCTGCAGTTCGAACATTTCCGCGTAGCGGCCGCGGAGATGGGTCAACGCATCATGGTCTCCTTCTTCTGCAATACGTCCGTTTTCCAGCACCACGATTCGATCCGCCATCCGCACTGTGGAGAACCGGTGCGAAATGAATAAAGCCATCTTCCCGGCGGTCAACTCGGCAAAGCGCTGAAAGACTTCATACTCGCTACGCGCGTCGAGCGCGGACGTGGGCTCATCGAGGATGAGTACCTGCGCGTCGCGCAGATAGGCTCGGGCCAGGGCAACTTTTTGCCATTCGCCACCCGAGAGATCGACTCCGCCATCAAAGCGCCTGCCCAGCATCTGCTCATATCCGGCAGGAAGTTTCCCCACCACATCGTCCGCCATACTTTTCTGCGCCGACTGCCGGAGCAGTTGCAGGTTGTCGATCAGCTCAATCCGGCCCACCGCGATGTTTTCTCGCGCAGTCATCTCGTAGCGCATATAGTCCTGAAAGATGACGCCAATCTCGCGATAAAGGTCATCGAGGCTGTATTCGCGCAGATCCACACCATCCAGCAAAACTTGTCCTTCCGCCGGGTCGTAGAGGCGAGTTAGCAGCTTGACGATGGTAGTCTTGCCTTCCCCGTTTTCGCCGATCAGCGCCACCTTCTCGCCGGGCCGCAAATGAAAATTCAATCCATCAAGGACCAGGCGCGGACTTCCCGGGTAACGGAAGGAAACGTTGCGAAATTCAAATCCGCTCCGGATGGGACGAGGCGCTGGCAAAGCGTTGGGCTTCGACTCGATGGTGGGACGCATCTCGAAAAATGCGACGAGGTCGGTCAGGAACAAGGCCTGATCGGCGATCGTTGACAGCGTGGAAAAGGTTTGCTGCAGATTCGAACTCGCGTCTCGAATGGCGTTCGCCAGGAAAGTCAAAGTGCCGAAACTGAATACGCCGGTGACCGTCCTCCAAACCGCGAATACGTATGCCGTATAGTAGCCCGCGGTGCCGATCGCGGAGAGAAACCCACCCGCTACCACCTTTCGGCGCGCCAGCGCAATGTCTTCTTCGTAAACCTGGTCGGAAAGGCCCTTGAACCTGGCGGTCAGGAAATTTTTTAGACCAAACAGCTTTAATTCCTTGGCCGCCTCTTTGCTGCCACCCAGAATGCGCAGGTAGTCGAGCTGGCGCCGGATGGGAGTCTGGCGAAAATTCTTGGCGTATCCCAGGAACGCAAAGTGAGTCTCGCCCGCGAAGGCTGGAATCACGCCCACAATCAGCAGGAGCAAAAGCCAGGGCGAAAACACCATGATCGAGATGGATAACGTAATCGTCGTAATCACCTGCTGGATAAGGCGTCCAATCGCCTGGATCATATACAGCCGGTCCGTGGCCTGAACCCGTGCTCGCTCCAGCCGGTCATAAAACGCGGGATCTTCGTAAGCCATCAGATCGAGCCCCGCGGCGTGCTCCATGACGCGAACGCTTACGTAGTTCGTATACTTGCCTGCGAGCAGGGCATCGAGGTAGTCGATCACCCGGCTGAATACGCCGGTGCTCACGGCGATGGCAAACTCGCCGACGACCAGCCACCACAGCCTCGCTCCGGCCGGCTGATGAGTCGTGAGAGTGCGATAGATGGTGTCGATAATGAGCTTTGAAACCCAGAACAGCGCGAGGGGAAGCAGGGAAGCAAGAACGCGGGAGATCAGTTCAAGAACGACGACCGTGCGACCGGACTCCCACACAAAACGTAAGACAGCCGGGACATTACGGAGAGCTGAGAATCGCTCTCGCCATCCGCCACGGAACTCAGGTTTTTCGCTCATGACTGATCCAATGTGGACCCGTCTGCCAGAAGGAGACGCACCCGGCACTCGACGCGATCGAAGTGGCGGCGGATACTCCTAGTGTCGCCGAATCAATTCTAGGCAAATCTGGCCACTTGATCAAACGCCGGTTGGATGAAAAAACCGCCCTTGCGGTTGGTCGGATGAGAAAACTCCGGGAAGCTCAAATCTCGCGATTCATCGCTAGTATTTGTGGAATCCGGCTCGCTCCATTCCACGCTGTGCTTCCGCGGTCTTCATGAAGGTCTCCCAGACAAACCCGGTTCGCAGATTTTCCGCCATCAACAGAATGATTCCAGTGTCGATTCCAATCACATCGGAATCATACCAGTTCTTGAGGGGGTTGAATGCGTTTACGAAACCATACTTGCTCCAGGCCGACGGGTAGCGGTTTCGGATCGTCTTCAAAACACGCATGGTGGCTGCGGGCAGGAACGGCAATGACCCGCCCGCGGCGCTGGGAACCACGGTGCCATCAATCGGCCCAATGGCGGGAGGACCCCCCCAAGCCACGTAGCCGTGCTCGGAGTCGGAAGCCGTAATTCCCCACAGATCGTCGCTGTAGTCCGGGAACTGCGTGCCTAACTCCAGACAAAAACGCCGATGAACTTCAGTGGCAGTCACGGAATTCTGGAAATAGTCCGCGTATTTGTCGCGCTTGCCGCGAAAATCAAACCACGCCTGCGAGAACTGATGAACGAAGAGTGGCGCGAACGACCCGATATACCGCATCCCGTCATATTCAAACGTCAAACGCTTCCATGCGTTCCAGGTTTCCTGCTTCAGGGGATAGGCCGACGACCCCATGCCCAGCAGATACATCATCAT
>PLKR01000554.1:18614-22711 GCA_003140655.1 Acidobacteriaceae bacterium
ACCTCGGAGTCGAACATGCGTTCCCCCGTTTCGGGGTTGGCAAAGTGGTAGAAAAACCCACGGTGGCTGGGCAGTTTCTTCCACAGAAAGCGCAGGGTGGTAAGGACGCGCTCCAGCGCGTCGGCGGTGGGAATGAAGCCCCGCTGGTCTCCAATGCAGAGAGCAGTAAGACCGAAGCCCGTCGCGGCAATGCTGGATGCAACTCCTGGATTGTCGTTGTGAACGTTACAGCGGTCCTTGACCATCCCCGTTTTCGGGTTGCCCTGTTCCCAGAAAAAAAGACAACTTGCGATCTCCAACTCGTTTAGAAACTGATCGTCTTCCGCTGATAGAATCGAAGCCCCGGCAGCACTGCGCACTATAGCAGAGGTTTGCGCCACCGTGTCCAAAGCTGACGAGAGCCCTGCAAAGGGTAGGCAAAGACTCGTTCCCAGAGCCTGACGCAGGATCTGCCGGCGCGAAAGCAGATTGGGTCGGGCATCAGTCATGCGCTTGCGTTTCCGCTGATCGTAACAGCTTGGGTCATAGCAACTCGGGAAAATGACAGAATAAAACTCGATGCCACCGACGGACCGACCAAAAGCATAAGGACAACTACATATTCTATATTTACGATAGCATTTCAAGGATGCCGATAAAGAGTCCGCCCCTGACGGGAACGTGCGAGGGCAGGCCGGCATCTTATAGACGCCGCTGATAACATGCGCATGACTCGTACTCACAAAATCGTGGCTTGGATCGTTTTGTTTGTCGCCGTCCTGCTTACTGCCAGCATCGTGACACTGATGCGTTGGCAGAGACCGGTTTCGCTTCGGGGAGCCGTTCTCGTCCAGGATTCGGACCCTCGAAAACAGTTGCCGATCGGGGGAGTTGCAATTTCCGCTGGCGATCTCGCTGCGTCCGACACCACCACTGACTCCTCCGGATTCTTCGTTCTTAAGCTGCGTAAACCAATTCGCAGGGGGCACGCCATCGTTCTGGACTTTCGCCACCCACAATACCGTCCCCTCGACCTGGACGAATATGTCACCAACCAGTTGTATGTGATCCATCTCGTTCCGCTGTCTAGCCACGCCGCTCCGGCTGATCAACCGGAAGTTAAGGTGGCTAACGTCCGCGTGAGATATACGGTGAAGGCCAAAACCGAGCTGAATGTTGGCAGTGCGGTTAANNTGGGCAATCAATTTCGCAACGCCCGTGCCTCATGTATTGCTGGTCCTTGTCCCTTCACGAGAATTGAGGCCGACCACTTCTCGCAGGGCGGCCAGATCATCACAGTCTCGGCGCGCGACTGGTCTGACACCGCCAGTTTTGTGTTGGAGGCCGAGGTGTTTCGTCCCATGGTGAGTCAAATGGAACACTGGTCCTATCCGGTCATCTTCGGGGAGGGGCTCTCCTTCACCCTGCCCTCTGCCGCAGAGAGTGTCAGCATTGAGGCGGAGCTCGACGGACAGACCATCATTTTTCCACTAGGCCCCTCACTTTTCTTGAGTTGGGCGAGCTGCGATGCCGGCGTCAATCCCGACAAAGGGCGGGTCTACCGCTGCACGTCCAAACCGGGATATCGCTTTCAGTAGCCGTTGCCCGGCAATCATCGCTTCGACTGCTGTCCCTTTCCTACTTCTGTACGGCAACAAATCAAATTTGATACGGATTTGACTGGAAGGACGGTCCGAGTCTGGCCGCTATCGTGCTGCTGTGGGAGAACGCCATACGGTGAATCCCGTATTTCGGGATTCGAAAAAATGGAAGGGCCCGCTTTTCCAGAGCCCTTCCATTCCTGCCTCCGTCCTATGCAGCCTTCTTGGATTTTGATCTACTGCGACCTTCCTGCCCAGTTGTTGAAGTGCGTGCTACGCCTGGGACCGCTTTCGGGTTAATCTCCCGCGAAAGATCCGTCAGTTTCTGGTCGGCCTGTTTTTCTTCCTCCAGCGTCTGGTTCAGCAGAGAAACGTGCTCGTTTTCGCCAAGCAGCTCGGCAAGCGCTCGGACGGTTCCGTAACCGGCCATCTCGTAATGCTCAACCCTCTGCGCTGCGCCAATGATCGCGGCGTCCATCACCTCTTCGGCATAGTCTTCCCCCATGGTTTCAGCCCCTTCTTTGACCAAGCCCTCCATGCCAAGACACTTCTTGCCGGATGGTTTCTCCACCAACTGCTCGAAGATCTGCTCTAGGCGAGACACGTGCTCCGAGGTCTGGCGCAAATGCTCTTTGAATGCTTCACGCAGTTGGTCGTTTGAGGCCGCTTTGGCCATCTTCGGAAGAGCTTTCACAAGCTGGGTTTCCGCATTGTAAAGGTCCCGAAGTTCATCTATGTACAGCTCTCGCAATGAGTCCTTCTGCATTTTATTTCCCTCCTAATTTGAGTTCCGCCGTGCGGATGTTAACTCTTCATCGGGCTGTTGCATCCACTCTGGCTGCACCCACTTTGATGGTGCTTATCCGAAAGTAGTTTGAGGACGGGGCATAAAACAATACCGCGTACGCTGTACACTGAAAGGCTGAGAGTCACCGCCGAACCGTCCGGGGGGAAAAGGCAGGCGAGGCTGCGGAATTGCGGCTATTTCGCGCGATTTTCAGAGGAATGCAGCCTGGTTTCTCTAAGTCCGAGACCGTGTGGGGGGAGCAGAGTGGATTCGAACCCTCGATACGGTTTCCGGAGCAAGCGTCTCAGTTGATAGAATGACTAACGTTGGACACTACACTTTCCGGAACCACGGGATTCTGAATCCGTCATGCGAAAGTCGCTGCTCTTCACGTTTTTCGTCGTTTTCACAAGTGGGATGTGCTGTTCGCAAACCCTCAACGATCCTTTGTCTCAGGGCATACCATCACAGAGCACGACGGTGGATTGCTCTGATCCATCGATGGTGGGAACCCCGCAATGCAGCGCGGCGCAGGCGCAAAGATCCAACAACACCCAAGGACGCGACAATTCATCTCTCCCCGTGCGCACTCCGGTGTTGACGAACCCTGCAGGTCTTAACTCAGACCAATACTATCCCAGCAGGCCGCCGCTCAATCCCTCGCAGATCGCCCGCCCGGAAACGCCGCCCCGGCCGGAAACCGAGTTCGAACAGATGGTCGCCGACTCCGTTGGCCGGGCATTGCCATTGTTCGGCCAGTCGTTATTCCGGCAGGCTCCAAGCACGTTTTCTCCGGTTGATTGGATGCAGGTTCCGAGCGATTACATCATTGGCCCTGGGGACGAATTGCAGATCAAAGTCTGGGGCCAGGTTGAGGCCAATTTGCGGGTAATCGTGGACCGCTCTGGCCAAATTTACGTCCCGCAGGTTGGAGAAATATCCGTTGCCGGTCTGCACTACGGAGATCTCGAACCACATCTGAAAAGCGAGATTTCGAAGATATTCAAGAACTTCAGTGTCACCGCAAACATCGGCAGGCTTCGCTCCATCCAGGTGGTTGTGGTCGGCAATGCCCGCTATCCCGGCACCTATACCATCAGTTCTCTGAGTACACTGGTCAACGCCATTTTCGCTTCCGGCGGTCCCGCGCCGCAAGGGTCGTTGCGGCATATCCAGGTGCGGCGCGATGGCGCTACCATCACAGATTTCGATTTCTACGACCTGCTGGTCAAGGGGGACAAGTCAAAAGATGTCCGGCTCCTGCCCGGCGATGTTCTCTACATTCCTCACGTTGGTCCCCTGGTTGCCATCTCGGGATCCGTGAATACACCGGCCATCTACGAAATGAAGGACGACTCCACCCTTAACGACTTGATTGAGATTGCCGGCGACCTGAGCACGGTTGCAGACACCAGCAAAATCACGGTCGATCGCGTCGCGGACCACCAGGCGCGTAAGACTCTGGAGTTTCCCTACGACGAGCAATCCCGCGCCTTGCCGCTCAAGGATGGTGATATTGTTCGCGTGTTCTCCATCGTTCCGCGTTTTGAAGATACCGTGACCTTGCGGGGGAATGTCGCGAACCCCGGCCGTTATCCCTGGAAGCCGGGCATGCGCGTGCGCGACCTGATACCCGACGCACAGGCCCTGCTCACTCGTCGCTACTGGCGCAATCGCGCCGCCATCGTTAATGGCCGCGCAACGGAGTATCCGGTTCCTCCGCAACCGCC
>PLKR01000554.1:22759-24527 GCA_003140655.1 Acidobacteriaceae bacterium
ACCGGCGATCGCACCTCCGAGAATCGACAGTCTTCTCAGACCACGGGAAATAATGCGAACCCCAACACCGTCAAGGACGTTGCCGAGGATGTGCGCGGGTATGCGCCCGAGATCAACTGGGATTACGCCATTATCCAGCGGGTCAACCCCACAGACCTCTCTTCGAAGCTTATTTGGATGAGCCCGCGCAAGGCGATCATTGAACATGACGAAGCGAGCAACATCGAATTGCAGCCGGGCGATATCGTGACGATCTTCTCGCAACGGGATATCAGCGTCCCGCAAGGAGACCGCTCTCAGTATGTGATCGTAGAAGGGGAGGTAATGCGCCCCGGCGTTTATAAACTCGAAACCAACGAAACCCTGCGCTCGGTTCTGCTACGAGCGGGCGGTCTGACTCCCGACGCCTACGTTTACGGTTCGCAGCTCACCCGCGAATCGGCACGGGTGGACCAGCAAAAAAGCCTGGACGAACTGGCGCGCACCATGGAGGTACAAATCCGGCAGTCGGCTGTGGCGGTGGCCGCATCCGCCCAGCCCGGAGACTTGCCGCAAATGCTGGCGGCGCAACAAGCCATCATTGACCAGCTCCGTAACACCCGCGCCAGCGGACGCGTCTCACTACCCGTCAAGCCCAAGGATAATCAGCTCACCGACTTTCCCGACATGGTGATGGAAGACAGCGACCGGCTGGCGATTCCGCATACTCCGTCAACTGTCTCCGTGGTGGGAGATGTGTACAATCCCGGATCGTTCATTTTCGAAGCCCGTAATACCGCCGGGGCGTATCTCGAAATAGCCGGCAAGGGAAAACCCCAATCCGACCTGCACCACGCGTTTGTGCTGCGCGCGAACGGGGTCGTGGTCGCCGCCAACAACGTCAATGGCCTTTTCGTAGGGACAAAATTCGACCGCATCCGGATGTACCCCGGCGATCAGATCGTTGTGCCCTACAAGCTTCCGACCGGAGCCTTCGTCCGCGGGCTGCGCGACTGGACGCAGATTTCTTCGCAACTGGCTTTGACCGCGGCAGCCCTTGCCATATTGCAGTAGTCACGGTCCCGAAATATGGTTGAGTGCGTGAAGAACTCACAACTCCCGTTTGACCGCTGGGGCCCTGGCGGTGGTGGCCCCGTAACGAGAGGAACCGGCGCCCAGAAAACATCCGCAGTTGGGCTAAGCGGCAGCATGTGGAAACAAATCAGACTCTCTGCGCCCTGCGATCAGCGACTCTCGTCTGCACCTAAGTTGTCGAACTCCGCAACGCGATTGCCGGGGGCTCGCGATATTCGGAGGTTAAGACGACAGATTGAAGCTTCGGCCGCCCCTTCCGTTCATACGACCACAAAAGCGCAAGCATTAGCCAAAACATCGGCTCCGTCTCGGTTTGATAGCTCACGTTGAAAACCATGATGGCGGCCATACACGGTACAACGCCACNNGGTACGACGCCACTCCTCCCAATGATTGGATAACCGAGAAGGAACACTAAAACGAGAAATGCAGGTAATCCCATTTCCGCGAGAGTAGTGACATATAAGCTGTGAAAGTTTCCGCGTTTATCGTTTCCGAAGAAATCTGCCAGTACTTTCGGCGCAGCCGCGTATCCGATGCCTGTGATAACAGTTTTCGTTGAGGTTAACCAGGTTTTAAGACCCCGTTCTATCAAAAGAATGTGACTTTCTCCCGAGCTACCCGGGTCCATTGACATCTTGGCAGAAACGGCATCCGCGATTTCCCACGCTTCCGCCAGTTCAATTATTTCCTT
>PLKR01000554.1:24559-46943 GCA_003140655.1 Acidobacteriaceae bacterium
CGAAGGACGGGCGTGTAGCGCGATTTGGCCGCAAACCTGTCGAGCAGCGCCAGGTACATCGTCAACAGGAAGCCGGAGCGGTTGGAGTCGTATGCAGTTCCAGACAGCGTTGGTGCCCAAGGTCCTAACGTACCGGGTGCAAATGTCGATTCTAGCCATGGGCCATTTCGCTCAGCGACCATGACAATTCCATGGCTCCACGCAATGAACTCTGCAATGCAAAATATTATGTATACGATCAATCCGAATGTGACGGACCAAACAATCAGTTTTTCCTGTGCCGGATCTTCCAATACCTGCAGTGAAATGTAATATCCCAAAACAGCCACAAGGAACAAATCAAAAAAAGCCACCAGGCCTCTTTCCGGGTCAAGGCCGATTGGGACGGAAGCAAACGAAAGAAGCAAAAACACCCCGGATGCGGCAACGAAAGGGGTCTGTCGCCGGATGGGCGCTGTGATTGTAAAGCGAAGCATCCTGGCTGGCTCAACGCGCAAGACACTAATTAAGAGGATCAGCGGCGCAAGAACCAAGAAGGGAGTGAGTATGAACGGACCACGTCCGGCCAATAGATCGATGCGGTCGGCAGCTATCAAGCCGATGCTCCCAACTAGGCAGATGTATTGTAGTTTTCTCAACATAGGCGCTACAACATCACCCGTATTCTACGAGACATGGGAGCATCTGACGATAGTCGTGTACCTCACACCCACTTCTGCAACGCGAGGAATCGAATCGCAGTAGACCTCTAACGAAACGCACCGTTAGGAACAGAACGGACGCCAAAGGAGACCATCGCGCTTGTCTAGCTCGCTTTTTTGCGCCAGCCTGTTACCCAGAACACCAGCAGTCCCAGGAACATCTGAGATCTCATTTTTAGTCTTGTATAATTGCTCAACTTTTGCCGGCCAGTGACGTTTGTCGAGTGCCGCCGATAGGCGACAAGAGGTTCAGCGATATATCTGGCCTTACCACCAATCAGCGCGTTCATGCACCCGATCCAAGTGTCATGATGCACTAGCCTTCCTGTCGGGAAAGGTAGCGCGCTTCGCAGCAGAGTTGAGCGAAATGCCATCGTGCATCCATGGAACTTTCCAATCAGCAGATTGGACCATAGTCCAGCCCGAAATTTGCCTCGCTTAGCATAAAAGGAATCCCCGATCTTGGTGCCATCCTCATCGATGAGTATCGCATCGCTCGCAACCAGCATCAGGTCGGGGTCATGGGCGAATGCATCTAGACACACTTCAACCTTTTTCGATAGCCAAAGATCATCCTGATCGCTGAGAAACACGATCTCCCCCGAGGACCGGTAAAGCGCCGTCTCAAAGGCACGGAGAACACCCCGGTTGTCGGTATTCCGTATAGAGGCAATACGAGGATCGCGGAACGCCGATATTTCGACGCGTGTACCGTCCGTGGAACCGTCATCGACGACAATGACCTCATCGTCAGGGGACAACTGCTCAAGAATGGAGCGCAACTGCAAGGCGATGTAGCGTTCGCCTTGGTAGGCCGCAATGCATACTGAGATCTTTGGCCTAGAGTTCAATCGGCTTGCCAACTTTTCCTCCCAGAGCGTCTGCCGCGCCCGCTGCCATGGCGCGAAACTTCCTCCATCAGTTGTCCTCCGCCAATACGATTTTGGCAGCGTCAAGGAGCATTGTCCTGCTCTCACGCCAGGTCCAAGGCAAAGTCGGCCTTGTAGCGCATCAAAAGCCTCAAGCGATTGCGGTTCATGCAACGGTGCCGGCCTGCGGAATGGTTCGTCATCCCAAAGCGCAATCCAAGAAATGATAATATTTAGTTTGCCCTAAGAAGTGCAAGAATGCCGCAGGCGATTTTACTTCTAGTCCACGCCTCGATGACCTGCAAGGAGAGAGATTGGGCCTTAGCCTTTCGGTGGCGATGTGCACCTTTAACGGAGGGCGGTTTCTCGGCGCGCAATTGGCTAGCATCGCCGCCCAAGACAGGCCTCCGGACGAACTCGTGGTCTGCGATGACGGGTCGTCGGACGGCTGCGCCGAAATTGTAAGAGAGTTCGCTCGGCGTGCGGCCTTTCCCACCCGGTTTGTGGTCAACGACAAGAACATCGGATCGACCAAGAACTTTGAGAAAGCGATTTCGATGTGTCAGGGTGCGATCGTCGCGCTGGCGGATCAAGACGATGTCTGGTATCCGAACAAGCTCGGGCGGATCGAGAAAGCTTTCTTGCGATCGAACGAAATAATTTCGGCTTTCAGCGATGCCGATATGATCGACGACGATTCCCAGTCGTTGGGCGCGCGCCTTTGGGCCACCTTTTTCTTTGGTCGCGCCGAACAAATCCAGTTCGCAAACGGTCACGCCCTGAACGTTCTGCTGAAACATCCCGTGGTGACGGGCGCGACCATGGCGTTCCGCAGGGAGTGCTTCGATCTCCTGGCGCCCATCCCGGCGAAACAAATTCATGACAGGTGGATATCCTTCTTGCTGGCCGCGCGGGGAAAGTTTGAAATAATTTCGGATCCACTGATGCAATATCGCCGACACCAGGGGCAGCAGGTGGGACCAGGACCGCGGACTCTGCGGGAACGAACGCAGCGCGCTAGACTCATGACGGCGAACTCCTACCTAGACGAGCTCGAACGCTTCCATGAATTCCGCGACCGGCTGGAAAAACACAGAGCGACCTTCCCATATGCTGAGTGCGCCCTAAATGAGATTAAGCGAAAAATCCCTCATCTTGAACACCGGGCCCGATTGCCGCGCATGAGAGTTGCCCGGATCCCGAGAGTTCTCAGAGAAGCCCTCAATGGAGGTTATTGGCGTTACTCGGCGGGATGGAACAGTATCGCGAAAGATCTGGTAATTCGCAGGTGAGCTGCGCGGCGGCCTGCGCACAAAACATCGGGCCTCAGCGTGATTCGTTACAGGCCCTCTCGTTTGCCCATTCTTCCGGTCAGGCCATCCCAGATTCCAAGCACGAGACTGCGAAACTGGCAGCCGGGGTTCTCGTCGACGATCAGGCAAACTACCGTCTCGCGCAATTGCCAATAGACCGCCTTCCAGACCCATCCCGGAAAAGACCACAGATATTTCCGATAAAAAGCAATGCAATTCCGCGAAATGTAATAGCGCCTAATGGCGTTGTGCTGACTGTGCAGGAAAGTGCGGCCCAGGATGGTGGTCCTTGAAGGATCGCCTGGAGAATGCAACAGTTTGGCTTGCCTTGAGTCGCCGACCAGAAAGCCCGCCGCCCTGATGCGAAAGCAATATTCCCAATCTACCAAATCGATAAAGTACTCCGATGCGAACGATCCGATCTTATCGAATATCCACGCAGGCATTAGTGAGCCCGAAGTCATGGGAAACACCGGGCTGCCGTCATTCGCACGCGGCACGGCTGCCTCGATGCCCGTTTTCGGATCCACATACCTAGGGTGGATCGAGGCTACTCGTTCGCAGTCGGGATGGGTTCTCCATGCCGCGAACATCTGGTCAATGAATTTATCGGTAATAGCGCTGTCCTGATCGAAGAGAATTATCCAGGGATAGCCTTTGCTCTTAGCCCAGCGAACGCCTTGATTCAAAGCCTCGGCAACGCCGAGGTTCTCTCCATTTTCGATCAGTTGAAAACCGAGGGTACGGATTTCAAGGCGAAGAGGTTCCAACTCATCGAGACTAGAGCCATTGTCGACGACGACGAGTGCCTGCACCTGCGCGAATACCTTGCGCAGGTGCTCAACCATCTTTGCGCTGGGATGATAAGTAACAATCACCGCGCAAACAGATTGCGAGGTCACGTCGCCCACTCCTTCATCGGCCTTCTCCTTTGCCAATCCCCGCAGTGAGGGCGTCCCGAGTTCCAAGGAGGGCGATGCGAAGTTTACGAGCGCGATTCTGTTCCACGAGCAAGCCCACTATCGTCTCCTTAAACTGCTCATACACCACTCACGACACATCAGGATCCTGAAGTCGCGGGCAACAACGAGAGGCATCGTCTGACGAAGTTCAAAAAATGCGGGCACGATCAAATATAATCAAGCTTTGACAACAACGACAGCCGGCCACGTTGGAGAGACAGACATTGTCAATTGATGTAAAAGAAGTCAGCGGCTGCTCCTCCCCTCCTTCCACAATGGCGCGGTGGCTGAGTTTGGCCCAACATGGCCTCGGGCTGGACCGGGCAGTCATATTCACTGTGCTCGCCCGAGCATGGACCAGCGGGTCCGGGTTGATCACTGTTTTCCTGATCGCACGCTTTCTCTCGCCTGCTGAGCAGGGATACTACTATACATACACGAGCCTGATCGCTTTACAAATGGTCTTCGAGCTGGGCTTCTCGCAGGTCGTGATGCAACTCGCCAGTCACGAGCGAGCCCACCTTTCCATCGAACCCGACGGCACCGTGACAGGAGACGAAACAGCCCACGCCAGATTAGCTTCCGTATTGCAACTATCAGTGCGCTGGTATGGAGCCGGCGCCTTGCTTCTTGCCTTGGCTCTTATCCCAACTGGCCTTTATTTTTTTTCTTCACATCAGCATTTGGGAGACATCGTTTCATGGCGAGGTCCCTGGGTCGCGGCGTCGACCGCAGCGGTTTTCGCTTTTCAGTTGGACCCTTTGTACTCTTTTTTTGAAGGCTGCGGGTTCGTCTCCAATATTGCCCACATGCGCTGGATGCAGGCAATAGTGGGAAGCCTGCTTGCTTGGATAACGCTAATGACTCACCACGGACTCTATGCGCCAGCTACTGTTATAGCCGGTCAGGTCGTGGTCGGCGTGGCATGGCTCATTCTCAGACGCCGTCTGCTCGTCGAACTGCTGACATACAAGACAGGAGACAGGCACATATCATGGCAAAATGAGATCTGGCCTTTCCAATGGAGAATCGCGATTAGCTGGATTTCGGGGTATTTCGTTTACCAAACATTCAATCCATTCCTGTTTGCCTTCAGAGGGCCAGTGGCTGCCGGCAAGATGGGTATGTCGCTCGCTTTCGCTAATTCTTTAATGGTGATAGCGATGGCTTGGGTATCAACAAAAGCTGCCCCGTTCGGAACGCTCATCGCGCAAAAACGCTTCCTGCAGTTGGATTCGCTCTTTTTCAAGGCTTTGCGGCACTCCACTTTTGTGGCAGGACTGGGTGCCATAGTTGTCTGGTCAGCTACGACCTATCTCCATTCCACGCACAACCGCTACGCAGAGAAACTGCTGAGTCCGTTGCCATTCGCGCTTTTGCTCATCGCCGCCATCCTCAACCACCTGTTTGCGTCGATGGCCACTTATTTGAGGGCACATAAACAGGAAAAACTCTTCCAGCTCTCTCTATCCATAGCTGTCGCTGTTCTTATCTCGAACTATTTCTTCGCCAGGATCTCCGGGGCATTCGGGATGGTCGCAGGGTATCTGGTCATTATGGTGATCTTTGGCTTAGGAGGCGGCACGCTGATATTTAACAAATACCGGAGGTTGTGGCATGCTTATGAGTGGAACGGCTAATGCGATTGGCAAGGAATTGGAGCACTGCAAGAAAGATCAATGAATTTCAACGATTCGCGACTCGCAGACCTGCTGAAGCTCTTCCGCAGCAGGGGGCTCCGCTACGGCATGAGCACGGTTGCTGCGACCCTCACCCGAAAGTATTTGAGCATTCCCCTCAGGGTTTTCCCCGATTTCGAAAGAGTGTTGGATGAAGAGCGTCCGGCCCGCCTGTCAGCTCCCCAATCCGGACCTCTCCCGATCAACTGGATTCTGCCAGGCATTGCCCCAGCGCAAGGTGGTTTATTAAATATATTTCGCACTATTCAACAACTGGAAGCTTGGGGTCACGAAAATCGTGTTTACGTTCTGGGAAAGCTGCCGGGGGGAGGCTCCGCTCCAGCCAAAGAGCGCATCCGCAAGTGGTACTTTCCCATCAATGCGGAGGTGGAACTGCTGTCGGATAACATCAAAGACTCCGATGCTCTTATTGCCACTTCATGGCCGACTGCATATGCAGTCCGAAGCGTCGGAAATACCGCGCAGAAGTTCTATTTCGTTCAGGACATTGAATACATGTTTTATGCTCCCGGCAGCGTGTACGAGTTTGCTCGGCGAACTTATCAGTTTGGTTTCCGCGGGATAACATTGGGATCCTGGATTGCAGACGTGCTGAGACGGGAATTCAATATGGACTGCTCGGCGTTTGGCTTCTCTTATGACCGCGATGCTTACTCCAGCACAGGGATTCGTCTGCTGCCTGCGGGAAAGAAGCGAGTTTTATTTTATGCCCGTCCAGAAACTGAGCGGAGAGGCTTCGAATTAGGCATTCTCTCGCTATCGCTCGTGGCTAAGAAAATGCCAGAAGTAGAGTTTGTATTGGTTGGGTTTCCGCGTCAACCGCTCCAACTGCCGTTTGCGGCTATTTTTCCTGGAATTCTTCCCATTTCTGAGTTGGGGGCCCTTTATCGCAGCTGCGATGTGGCGTTAGTTCTTTCCCATACGAACGTATCTATGTTGCCGCTGGAGTTAATGGCGTGTGGGTGCGCAGTGGTATCGAATATGGGGCCGAATGTCGAGTGGCTCTTGACCGATCAGACGGTGCAATTGGCGAAGCCAGATCCTAAATCTCTTGCGGAGGCGATTATCGAACTTCTCCAGACAGACCAGTTGCGGCTTAGAAAGATCGAGGCCGGCCTTGCCTTCGCGCAATCCACCGACTGGACGAAAGAAATCCGGACGATAGAATCTGCGCTTCTTGCCAACAGAGAAGATTCACATCGCTTGGCGCTGCATGTTTAGCGCCTTCAGACCTGATTGGTCAACAGAGCCCGTCGGGGCCGGGCTTCGCCCGCTGGGGTCAGGGTTGGATCGCTTGATTGAATCGGCGAAATCCAATTGGCTTGCTTCCTAGTCCTTGCGGTCAGCAACGGAGTTCTATGGGAATTATCTATTGGCAGGCAAAGATGCTCCTGGATGCTCGTCGCGCTGGTGTCCCAATGGATCGTCTTTTGATGATCGGTCGTCAATCCCTACTTCTCCATCCCTCAGAGCTGCGGGGGATTCGAAGGATCTGCCCCGGAGCACTAGCCGATTACAAATGGGGCGAGTATGCAGACCGTTTCTTCAGGGAATGTCTCGGCGCTTCTACAGTGAACACGTTAGACTACTCGGCCTACGAAGATGCGGATCTCTTATACGATCTCAACCAGCCGATTCCAAGCGAACTTAAAGGGCGATTCGATGCGGTCGTGGAAGCTGGATCACTTGAACATATCTTCAACTTCCCAATCGCCATTGCAAATCTGATGCAAATGACTAAGGTGGGCGGAACCATCTTCGCTTCCACTGTTTCGAATAATCTGTGCGGCCATGGATTCTATCAGTTTAGCCCGGAACTTATATTTCGGGTCTTTACGGTCGAAAATGGTTTTGAACTGGGGAAGGTTTTGGTCCTCGAGGCGCGTTATCCAGGCATAGAACTGACTCCAATATCCAAGGCTTTCGAGGTCGCAGATCCCGCCATTGCTCAATGCCGAGTAGGACTAATGACAAAGCGTCCAATTATGTTGTTCTTCGATGCGCGCAAAAAGGTGGAATCACCACTTTTTGTCAGGTCTCCGATGCAGAGCGACTACGCCGCCGCCTGGCTTTCGAACGGCAAACCTGCAACTGCAAGAATGCCGCAATGGATCAGGAATCTGCCGCGGTATTCGTCGTTTCGAATCTGGCTGCGTGAAATTTCCATCGTGCGTTCGTTTGACAACTGGCTCACGGGTCAGCGCCAGCTTGGGCAGTTTTCGCTGAAGAACAAACGGCTGTTCAAGAAAGTCCAGTAGAATCAAAAACACGATGCGTCGGATTGTTTCGCTGCTTGCGGCTTGGCCCCGCCAAAGCTTATACAGGCGATCCTGATGGGGACTCGACGGGTTCACGGCGGGCGTGGATCAGACCAGCGGTTACACCCAGAACCTGCGCACAAGCTCGTGCGGCGAGCAGTGCCGGAGAAAGCAATCCGACGACGGGGTCTTTCGCGATCGCCCGAAGTGCGAAAGGGAGCGTGCTGAGCAGAAAGGCGGCAAGCACTACCAACGACGCAGGGACCGCCGGCCGCACTGCTAGATCGAACGCTGCCGCAACCAGCAACGCAGGCGGGAACAGAAGCTGGAGCTTCATAAGCTGAGGCGTATGGCTGTCTTTCACTGCCTTGCTGGGGTTCTTGCGCACGGCGAGCACGCGCCAGAAAGCGAATTTGTATTTCTTCTTGAGATATCGCGAGAGCGTGTCCGGGTGCGTGTGGTAGACGATTGCCGAGGATGCGAACTTCATCTTCCAGCCGCGTGCCGACATCCGGTAGGAGAGCTCGATGTCCTCAGCGCATGCCACCGGGAAAGAAGTGTCGTAACCAGTCATCTCCAGGAAGCGGTTGCGGCGAAACGCAGCAGAGTAAGTGTCGATAAAATCGATGCAGTCGAGATCTGCCATCAGACGGTAACGGTCCTCGTACTCGATCTGCACGAAACGGGCAACCAGACGCTTCTGGTGCGTGCGGTAGACTCCCTTCGCTCCGACGACCTCTGGATCGTCGAAGGGCTCGATCATGGCGTCCAGCCAGTCAGGCATCGCCACGCAATCATCATCGGTGAACAAGATGATCGCCCCCCGGGCTTCCGAGGCGCCACGATTACGAGCCGCTGCCGGCCCTGCATTCCCCTGGGAAATAAGGCGGATCCCGGAATAAAGCGTGACCACTCCCGCCGTGTTGTCAGTTGAGCCGTCGTTGACGACCAAAATTTCTACATCCCCCCCGGCCGTCTGCTTCAATAGGGCATCGAGACAATTGCTAATGCGGGAGGCGCCATTGAACGTCGGGATGATAATCGACACTGGCTTAGCTTCGATGGAGCACCCCCATTCGCCGCCCCTCAACGGAAGCAGACTCCCAATAAATGCACTTCACGGATTGCGCGGATGAAACCCGGCATGGAGGTTGACCGAAGGTCGAACGTCCAGCGCCGCGCCAGCAACTACATATGTGACCGCGGTCTAGTCACTACCAGGAACGCTCGCGACTGGAGCGATGCTATTGCGGCGCGGCGCCTGCCGAGGCGTCTCGTTTTTCTCGTGCTGGCTGCCGCGCAACAAATATTTCGATAGCGTGATGAAGCCCTTGAGATTGCGCTGCAGTTCGCGGCGATCTTTCACAGACTGTTTCAGCTTGTAGAAAAGATAGGAAGGACTGAGATAGAAGCTCCGTCGCGCCCGGTCGCAGAAACTGACCAGTTGCTGATGCGTGATGTTTGGCAGGGTGACGACGCTATTATGGAGGCCGTCTTTTGTTAACCACGCACTCCAGTCTTCGATCTGAATGTAATCGCGCCTCTTGGCTTCCTCGTACGCGGTCGTACCCGGATACACCATGATCGGGAAGAATTGGGCGGTATCGGGTTGGAGCTTCTTGGCGAAGGTCAGCGTCTTTTCCATGCTGGCCGGCGTTTCGTTCAGATTACCGACCATAAAGCAGCCATGCACCATGATGCCCGCCTCGCGGCAGCGCCGAACAAAGCGATGCGCCTCTTCGTGGTACTTGGCGTCGCGGCGGTCGTCATTGTTTTTCTTCATGCCGTTGATGACTTCGACGTCGCCGCTCTCAAACCCAACACAGAACAGGCGGGCGCCAGCCTGGTGCAGCCTGGAAAGCAGCTCGCCTTCTGATCCGATGTCGGCGCGGCAGTTGGCGTCGAATGGCAGTTTGTTGCCGCGGCGGATCAGTTCGTTGGCCAACTCCAGCGTGCGCGGCTTGCTGATGATGAAGGTATCGTCTTCCAGCATGACGGTTTTGATCTCAGGCATTTCGCGGACGACGAAGTCGAATTCGTCGGCCACATTCCCCACCGAGCGGTAGCGCATGGTGTGCCCGCTGAAGGCCTGCGGATAGACACAGAACGAACAGTGATACGGGCACCCGCGGCTGGTATCGAAGACAACGAGCGGCCACAGAGAGTGGCCATAGAAGTAGTCAGGCGTGCGCAGAAATCGCTTATAGACCTCGGAAACAAAAGGCAGCTCATCAAGGTTCTTGATGGCTTCGCGCGCCTTGTTGCTGACGATCTCGCCCGTCCCGGCGCGGCGCCACACGAGGCCATCGACCGCGGAAAGGTCGGCGCCACAGGCTTTCGCTTCCAGCCAGTCGCGGACCGTATATTCGTATTCGCGTATAGCGACAGCTTCCAGGGAGGCCGACATGGCGAGAGTCTCTTTGGGGAGTGACGACACATGACGTCCGACCATCAGCACATGCAGCGAGGGCTTGGCGGCGACCAGAGAATTGATCACGCTGACGTCATTGAGAATACTGGGCGTGGAAGTATCGCAGATGACGGCATCGATGTTCTTGGCCTCAATGCGGTCAATGACCGCCTGCACGGTGTAACCGCCAGCAGGGGCATCGACCAAGTCCACATCATGCCCATTCTTGATCGCGACGCCGGCTGCGTGAGCCAGCCATTTTGGGTAATACAGCGTTCCACTCTTGGTAACCGCAGGACTACGCTGCTCCCGGGAAAAACGGGGGTGAAAGGGTGGATTTAAAAACAATACTCGCATGGTGTATTTCCTATGTTATCAGACTCCACGCAGATGCGAGATGGAAGGACCAAAGTTGCAAACCATTGAAATCCCGTGACTTCGTCGCCGTGGCTGATTCCGAAGCGAGCGCCTGCGCCAGACCGAAGTGTTTGGGAAATAAACGTGGAACCGCGCGATCCGCTATATTGAACACCACTGCCGGAAACCGACACGCGGCTAAGCGGTATCTTGCTTTGCCTTCCACAACCCCCTGATTGCCCGCAGGCGCTGCCGATTCTCCGGCAGTTCGAAGGCAGCGTCCAACCTCTTCCGCATCCAGACCCAGAACACGGCCACAAAAAAAGCCAAAACTGTGCTCGCCAGCACAATCAGAAGCCGATGCGGAGACGACTTTTTATCCGGAGGCACGGCAGCATCCACCACTTGAATAATCGACCCTTCCCGGGCCTCGTCAAGTTTAGCGATTTCAAATTCCTTTGCCAGCAACTCGAAGACGGTCTCCTGGTACCTGAGGTCGCGAAATCGACGGATGTATTCCATCCCGGATTGTGTCACTCTCCCTTTCGAAAGATTGATGTCCGACCCGGTGTCGTTGTGCGATCCCGCCACATGTTCGAGCTGCGATTGCAGCGCAGCAAGTTCCTGCTTGGCGAGGACGACAGTGGGGTTGTTGTCGGTAGCGAAGGATCGCATCCCTTCAATCTGCACTTGCTTGGCCACCACCTCGGCGCGCAAGATGGCGGCGGATTCGATCAGTGATCGTGCCTGACTGTCAATCTGCAACACGCCGGTGGATTGTTCAGTCTTGGTCATAGCCTCTTCGGCCTCGGTTAGCTTGTCCTTGGCCTGCTGCACTTGCTGCTCAAAGAACAGCCGCCGCCGCGCGGCCTCAGTGATAGCCAGCGTGGCGGAGAGTCTTCGGAATTCTTCCACGTAACCATTGGCCAATTCGGCCGCCCGCTTCGGATCGCGGTCCTCGACCGAGATGCGGATCAGCCCGTCCTTGGTGCCGGCCACAGCCGTCGTGCGGCGCTCGAACGCCTTTCGTGTGTCCGACATGCGCTTTTCGTGGTACTCCTTCATCAGGCCAAACCGCTGGATCATCGCGTCCTCGACTGTCCGGCTGGACAGGAAAGACACGTACATATCGGCCGGGTTCTTGATGCCAAGGCTCCCACCAGCCAGTGAGGCCAACGATGCCAGGTTTCCGAGTTGCCCCAACAAGGCCGAACTCATCGACGAATTTTGTGCAGGAGGAAGCAGCACAATCTTCGCCTCGTATTGGACCGGCAGCACGAGGGCAACCACTGTTGCCAACACAGCGGCGCCCAGCACAAATCGCACAATGAAGCGCTTGCGCTCCAGAAGGAGAACCAGGATATCAAGCAGTGAAACCTCGGTTTCGGCCTGCGACGGATCGCTTCCTTCGTTGACCATCGGTTCGAGTTGGGTCTCTGTTTGAATCATCGTGTCGGGAGATTGGCAACTTTGGTTATTATGGCACTCCCTAGAGAGTGATTCTATCAGGCTACATCGATTGAATCCGCCATCTTAAAGAGAGCGTGATCGCAATCACACCATCCGCGCCGCCGTATTTCTTCCAGGTGCCGATTCAGTTTCGTGCTAGCCTTGAGCGGATTCGGACTTCTGTCAGAATGCAAAAAGCGGATCTTCCACTCTTTAGACAATTTCAAAAAAGGCAGTTCCGTGCGCGCCGGCTTTCAAGGCGGGGAATGAAGTTTGCTGACACCGTTCGCGATACGCCGGAAGCTGGAGACTGTTACGCCAAAGCCCGAATGATATCGTGGCTGCTGGCGGCGCTGGTCTTTGGCTGTAGTTTAGGCTGTACTCTAATCGCGTACGCTCAGATCCCGGCGGACGAAGAAAAACCTCCCGCTCCGACTCCAAAGCCGGAGGTACAGTCTCCGAAACCGGACACGCAGCCCCCCGAGTTCGGGCTGCGCCCAGTCAACCTGCAATCACTTCCGCGCAATCTCTTTCTGGACCAAGAAAGCTTCTGGTCAACCCCGTTCCACATGACCGGGGCGGAGTTGCAGTGGGCGGTGCCATTGGCCTTTGCCGGCGCGGCGTTGGTGGCGAGCGACACGGCTATCGAAAAGCACGTTCCCACGAATCCCACGACGGTTTCACACGCGGTTACCGCTTCCAATGCCGGACTGGCGGCTTTGGCTGGCGTCGGCGGGGGAATGTTTCTGTTGGGACACTTCGCGCACAACGACCAGGAACGCGAAGCTGGACTTCTCAGTGGAGAAGCCGGCATCGACGCCTTCCTGGATACGGAAGTCTTCGCGTATGCACTGGGACGGGAACGCCCCTTTACCGGCGACGGCCGGGGCCGGTTCTTCCAAGGTGGAGATTCTTTTCCTTCGCAGCATGCGGCCATCAGTTGGGCGATTGCCAGTGTGATTGCGCATGAGTATCCCGGTCCGCTGACCGAGTTGCTGGCTTACGGCGCTGCTGCCGGGGTGAGCGCCGCGCGGGTTGCGGGGCAAAAGCACTTCGCATCGGACGTATTGTTGGGCAGCGCTCTTGGGTGGTACCTGGGCCGGGAAGTTTTCCGCTCCCACTCTCACTACAGCGATGCGGATATTGCCAAATGGGGCACGTTTAGCAAAAGTGATAGGGATACCAGTCGCGAGGCGCGCAACATGGGGTCGCCTTACGTGTCCCTGGATAGCTGGGTATACCCGGCCTTGGATCGCCTGACCGCGCTCGGGTACATTCATACCGGGTTTGCCGATATGCGTCCCTGGACGCGCATGGAATGTGCGCGACAGGTTCAAGAGGCGTCGGATCCAATCGCCGAAGACGAAACGCAAAAAAGCGAAGCGGCGTCGCTTTACCAGGCTCTGCAGAAGGAATTTGGCCGGGAAGTTACCTTGCTGGGTGGCGGAGAAAATGCTGAGCTTCGCCTGGAATCAGCTTATACGCGCAGCACAGAGATCGTCGGCAAACCGCTTACTGATGGCGATCACTTTGGACAGACAATCGTCAATGACTATGGCCGGCCCGAGGAACAGGGCTTTAACAACGTTTCGGGATTGTCGGGATGGGCGGCGTATGGCCCATTTGCAGTTTATGCCCGCGGCGAATATCAGCATTCCCCCTCGGTGCCCGCTTTGCCATTGACTGCTCGCGATGCCATCTCCCAGGCCGATTTCAGCCAGAGCGGTCTTCCCATGCCGTTCCCGGTACCACCCGATACGCCCACCCCCGCCTTCAACCAGGGCCGGTTCCTGGATACGTATGTGGCCCTGAATCTCTCCGACTGGCAGCTCTCCTACGGAAACCAGAGCTTGTGGTGGGGGCCGTCTCAGGGCGGGCCCATGATGTTCAGTGACAATGCGCAGCCGCTTCGAATGTTCCGCGTCAACCGGGTCACACCCTTTACGCTTCCGAGCATCTTCGGATTGCTTGGACCGATGCGCGTGGAGGCCTTTATCGGGCAATATTCAGGATACGAATTCCTGAATACGCCCACCGGGCTCGTCGGCCAGTACGGCCAGTCGCTGAATCCGCAGCCGATTGTTCACGGCGAAAGAATCAGTTTCAAGCCAACCTCAAACCTCGAAATTGGCCTGTCGCGGACCACCGATTATGGAGGACCGGGCTATCCGTTGACCCTGCATTCATTCTTGAGGAGTGTGTTCTCGACCGGTAACACCTTGGCTGGCAACCCGAACAAACCAGGAGCGCGCCGATCCGGAATGGACTTCAGTTATCGGATTCCCGGACTGCGGAACGGAATGACTTTCTACGCTGAAGGCCTCGCCGAACATGATGAGATCACTCCGCTTCTTGGCCCCGACGTCGCGGCTTGGCTGGCGGGGATATACGTCCCCCGGCTGCCCAAGATCCCGAAACTGGATTTTCGCGTCGAGGGAGGCTACACAGATCCTCCCAACAGCGGGGGCGACGTCGCACATGGAGCTTTTTACTGGGACGGAGGCTGGCTCACCGGTTTTCAGAATGCCGGTCATCTGATGGGTAGCTGGATGGGACGACAGGGGCAAGGCGCTCAGGCTTGGACCAACTATTGGTTCAGCCCGCGCAACAAACTCCAGTTTGGATTCCGGCACCAAAAAGTCAGCCAGCAGCTCATACCCAACGGCGGCAACCTGGTCGACGCGAACGTCCGCGCCGAGTTTTGGCCGCGATCCACTTTCAGTCTGTCCGCGTCCGTGCAATACGAGATGTGGAATTTTCCGGTCATTGCATCGACAAGGCAGTCAAATGTCACCTCCTCGGTACAGTTGTCGTTCTGGCCCGGGGGACTCTCGCGAAAGGCTTCAAACCAATGATTGGCGAAGTGCCGGCCATTCCAGGAAACTAGCCCTTCCAGCCGCAATCCTTTCCTCGCTTTGGTTGATCGGGCATCCCTCAAGGTTCAGGTTCAGAACATGCTGGAGCGAAACGACTGCAACCGGCGATAATGCCGGCCACCGCAACATTGTGTTCAGTCCCGGGTTTGTTAACGAAACATATTCCTAAGCCACATCTCAGTGCCGGAATGGAACTAGGCGCTAGACAATCGGACGGAATTAGTTCATAACTACGTTATGATGGCAAGGTCAGGGGGGAAGTGAGGATGCATGATTCGCAGTCGCCTTAGCTTTGCGCGTTTGTATTTGAGAGTTGTAACGCTGCTACTGCCTGCTGGTGCCTACTTCATCGCTGTAAAGCTGCGCTTCGGTTTCAATTTGTTAGTCTCGCGAACTGCTCCTCCTGGGCTGCCCTCGTATTGGAGTATTCTCCTGCTGACTACGATCGTCTGGGCGATTGCCGCCGAAGAGTCAGGTCTCTGGAACGTGGAGCAGTTGTACACCCCTGGAGGGAAAAGCCGGCGATTGCTGGAGGCCTTGGCCTTTACCTACTCGATCGTCATGGTGGCGGGATTTCTATATCGGCAGGCTAGTTACTCGCGGCTCGTCGTTGGCATCAGTGCTGTCGCTCTGTTCTTCCTGGCCACGGCTGCACGTGTTTTTTTCCGCGTCTTTCTGGAGTTCTGGCGCAAGGATGGCAGAAACGAGGTCAAGATTCTGGTGGTGGGAACCGATCGGTTTGCCCGGCGCGTCGGCACTTCGCTATTGCACGGCGAGGTACTACCTTGCAGGGTTATGGGTTTTGTGCGGCTTCCAGATCAGGAGGTCGAGGTGGATGGCCCGGTATACGAACTGGATCAGATTCCCGCATTTTCCAATGGCAACTCAATCAACGATGTCATCATTGCGCTGCCCGCCGCCCGCTTGAACGATGTTCAGAAGATCGCCCCGCTGCTGGAGAAGCTGTGTGTCCCCACCAGGGTCGTAATCGATCTGGGTGAGGGCGTTGTCCTCCGCGACCGCCTGATCGACTTGGGCGGATTTCATATGCTCGATCTTCGGCCAAGCTTGGCGGAGACGGGCTCCTACTTGTTCCAGAAGCGTATATTTGATGTCGGCTTCTCAATTGTTATCCTCTTGCTTACACTGCCGATTACCCTGCTCATCGCCGTGGCCATAAAACTAAGAAGCCGTGGACCTGTCTTCTTTGTTCAGAACCGGGTGGGGTTAAACGGACGGGTCTTCCGGATGTTTAAGTTCCGTACCATGAACGGGGGCAGCCGCGAGGAAGAGGACACGCGCTGGACATGCGAGCAGGATCCGCGGCGCACCACTGTGGGTACTTTTTTGCGCCGGACCAACCTCGACGAACTCCCCCAGTTTCTTAACGTCCTCCGAGGCGACATGAGCATCGTCGGGCCGCGGCCGGAGCGTCCCTACTTCGTGGAGCGTTTCTTGGAAGAGATCGACCGTTACAATTCCCGCCACATGTTCAAGGCTGGAATTACCGGATGGGCTCAAGTCAACGGATGGCGTGGGGACTCTTCCATTGCGAAACGGGTGGAATACGATCTGTACTATCTCCGCAACTGGAGCCTGACCTTCGATCTACAAATCATCACGATGACCTTGCTCCGCATGTTCACCAGCAAGAACGCATATTGATGCCGGGAGCACTGCTCCAAAAACGGAGGCACTCCCGGTGACGACGTGGGCGCCACTCCAGCCTGGAACTTAAACACAGGTGCCCACGTCTGGTCGTGCAGCCCTGGAGACCGGTGTCGATTACACGCACCCCGGTCTCATTCCGGACAGGGCTGATCACCTAAACCTTATGTGCCCTCCGTTACTTGTTTATGCCTACAACCTTTGCTGACTGTGAGAGGTCGGCAGGTGTTATGGACATTCTGGTTAAGTAGGGGAAGAACGGCGTGACTTCGAGTGGCATCTTGTCAGCCTGGCTCAACAGTGTCACGTGTTTAGATCTCATCATTTCGATCTGATTGCTCCATGGATCCAGGTTGACTCGAGCACCTAGCGACAAAGCTGCTATCTGATCGACCTTGTTTTCCAGTTTTGGGGCTGCGGTAGCTACAGGTGCCAGCCGTGTAGTGTTCTTGTTGCCCAGCGGGTTGCCCAAATGTGGACGAATCAAGTTAGGGAGCATTTGTGCGCGGTCTTGTAGCTGCCGCAGGAACAGTCCCGCGGAGGCCAGGTTCTCTTTGTAGGGCGAGTTGTTGAGCAGTTCGAGTGCTTTCTTGTCCGCCGCTTCCTCGTCGGGTGCGCTACGTACAAAGTCCATGCGTTGGAATGTAACCGGCTCCGAGAAGAAGAACCGGTCGTTGAAGGCAAACTTTGTGTCAATCCTGTGATTCAGCACAATGTGCGCCAGTTCATGGGACAGAACCATTGCCAACGCAGCTTCGTCAGGTAGTACGTCGATCAAGCCTCGGCTGATCACGATGGTGTGACCGACGGTAAACGATTCGAGCGGCGTGGTTAGAAGCACCCGGCAACGTACATCGGGGATGATGTCTAAATTATTCGTAATGCTCAGGTTGTTAACTACGGTCTGGAGCACCTTATCTACAGGTCCCGGAGGAGCTATAAGACCTACCTTCTGTAAATGGTCAATGGCATTGTCTTCAGCGAGCCTCTCCCAGTCACGCTGTGCTTCCAAGGGGGTAGCCTGTGCCCGGACTGCTTCATCATGGTCTTGGGCCACGTCGACCCGGATATCCGTGAACTCGGACTGATGCTTAATGTGTACCTCGTCGTAGTCCCAGAACCTCGTCTGCGCTTTGAAGCGAGGTTGGATGAACGGCGGGAGGTCGCGCTTGCGCAAGGTTTCCTCACTATAAATATAGGAGGGTAGCCAGACCCCTGGCAGCGTGTTCATGCGCCAACTGTCAAAATGGAAATAGGAGTCGTAGTTCGAATTGTTGGAATAGGTACCGTTGAACCGAACGATATTGAAGTCTTGGTCCTCAACCCAAATGCGTCCTGCGAATGATCCTGGGTGCGCTTTTTCCCTGGGTTGCACATCAACGACGATGCATCGCACTTCTCCCAAGAACTCCTGCCTCACAAAAGTGAAGTAGTAGTTATCCTTCTTGAAGTCACGGTCGATTATCGCCATGGCGGCGAAGCCTCTCGGTACATAATGGCGTGTGAAGGCACTCCTCTCGAGCGTTTCGAACGGTGACAGTAAGCGGTGCATTCCGCCCGGCTTGTCCTTCTGAAATAGTTCGTCGTTCGTACTCTCTCTCAAATCCAGCCGCCCCAGGAAGTATGTATCTGAAATGGGCTTGACGTTATGCTCTTTGTCCTCTTGCATGTCTTGAATGTAAGTCTCGGCCAATGGGCGGTACTGCTTGACATTGTCGATGAAAGAATGCTCTCGGGCGATCACCTTGTCTATCATTCGGTCGAAGGAGACTGGCGCAAGCACGGTCAGGTCCGCATGTTTGGTCATACCATAGTTGGCATAAATACTCACTACCGTGTCGTTCCCGCCGATTGCCGCTTTGCTCAGGATGGTTGTCACGGTGAACGTGGCGCTGGTCTCGCCAGCTTTGATAGTCACGCTGGATGGGACCTTGGCCGCCGTCATTGGGTCCGCCGCAAGCGATACTTCGATATCTTGTGTGGTGGCTCTAGAGAGGGTGACTCGTCCCTCAATAGAGCTCCCGCCGGCGGCACTGGGAGCCGTAAGGCTGATGGAGTTCAGGGTGTCGGCCGTCTGACCGTGGGCTGAAATAGCAAGCACGGCAAGTAGTATCAACGATACAACTGACATGCCCCGAAGAAACTTAAACGGCGTTTTCATGAAACTGTCCCCCTTAGGACGCTAATTCAAAGATGACGTGGACGACTGCTACTGAATCCACTTGTTGTCCGTTGCTCTCTGCAGGCGTAAACCTGATCTTTTCGGCAGCACGTTCGGCCTGCTCGTCCAGTCCGTGCCCTAAACCTTGAACCACGTTGAGCACGCAGACTTGACCGGAAGCGCTGAATCGGACCCGAAGTAAGACTTCTCCCTGGATGCCTAATTTACGGCCTTCCTCGGTATAGTCAGGTCTATCGTGGCTAAGAATCTCAACTGGTTTGCCAGTGTCGTGCAGGGGAGCATGAGCTATTGCGTTGGAAACCGTTACGTCTGGTTTTAGATCGAAGCCGGACGGAGCAACAATGCCCGCTTTGCCGTGAGCACCGCCTGTACCATTTCCATACCCTGGACCGCTGGGCATGTCAAACGATCCTAGCGATGAAATCGTCACTTGGCTCTTTCCGTCGCCATGGGCCTTGACACCGTTGGGATCACCAAATCCGCCTGTCTGTACCTGCTCAGAAGGTAGCGGGCTTGGCAACGTAGGCTTCTCCTTGGTTGGTGCGAACGCGCCTACTTGTACTTGGGGTGCAAGCTTCGGAAGCGAGACGGGTGCGTCTGTCAGAACCGGGGACTTAGCCTTGATTTCCAATTTAGGCGGTGGTACAAGGGCAGTGCGAATTACAGGGGAGAACTTGGGAATGACAAGCTTGGCAACCACAGTTGGCTCGTATTCCTTGATTTTCGGCTGCGGCTCAGCAGGCAAGGTCTCTGTCGATACCAGAGGAGTATAGACCAGTCTCTCTGTTACAACTGCAATCCTGTCTGGTTTGATGACGCCAGCATGTACCAAGCCTGTGATAAGCATACCGTGTAAAGCAAATGCTATGAACAACGTCGGGTAGTTGATTTTCGACTGGGGTAACAGCCCCATGGTCATTGTTTGGTTCATTGGCGATAAGTCCCCGACTGACATAACTGCTAGACCACCGGCCGTTGTTTGACGGTTAACTGTTTGGCTGCAGGATTCTCCCGATGGCCAAGCGCATGCTGGGCAACGTGTTCGTGCAAAGTTCCCGGCGACCGTCGAGTATGCTGTACAACCGGAGCCGCAGGAACCGGCGGTGGGGAAAGCGCCGGAATCGAAAGTGTCATGGAGTTTGTGAACGCTACTGTTGCAAGCACGGCGACAGCTAGCGCAACGATATATGGCCTCCGTACGGCCAGATGGACAACGCCTGAGGCGCTTCCGAGACCCGGAACAGCGAACACCATACTAATTGTTCCCCCTTCCAAATAGGTGCCATGAATATGAGGTGTTCAGAAATACTTTGAGGCCGTCGGCGCTGAGACCAGAGTTGAATCGGCTTTCATGCATCCAGCCAGCACCGAGCTCGGTGTATATTTGTCCTACTAAGACGCCGACCTTTAGCCCGCCTCCACCGATGTATCTGTTCTCCCAGTCATATCCCTGGCTATCATGCCCAAGCGTAATCTCACCATAAGGAATGATGCCGCCGCGGCTGAATCGGTGGATCACGTAACCTTGTGTTGCGTATCCCTGTTCGATTAAGTCGCCGTGTTCGACTGGAGAAGTATGTCCAATGCTAGCCCAACTAGAGCCAGGGAAGCGGTTCTTCGGATTGGCGATTGCTTGCCAGCCGAACCAGTCTGAAATGAAGTCCGTTCTCCCGCTTGCGGTGGAATCGCTGAACCTATCCTCGTAGGAGTAGGCTGTGCCCGCACTGATAATGCCGTGGCGGAAGAGTTTGTTGACTTTGATGCCAGCGTTAGGCTGAATCTGGTTGTCGTACGTAAAACCTTCACTGTCAATCAGCCCTTCAAACTCCAAGTAAGGGGTGACGGTCAAGGAGTTGTGCCATCCGGAGTAGACCACAGCCGTTTGTTGGAAGTCCCACTGGGAAATCACATTGTTTTTTTCCACGGGGCTGTAGGTACCATTGGCACTCCACATCTGCCCAGGAAGCCCAACCGCATCGAGGATGCTGCCTTGTTCTGCGTGAGGCGGACTCTGCTGTCCCTGGGCGCGTGGGATACTGCAGAGCAACACCAGTAGCACCACGATTGTGGTGGCTGGCGCGAGCCCGAAGTCTGGACATCTTTTCATGTTGCTCCTCGCCGTTAGTAACGGCTGACGGCGAACCACGTGTGAATCCGTTGCTGGCGAATTATCACTCCCCAGAAAGCGGCTACAAAAACGATACAGTCAATAAATCGAACTAAAGGGAACACTAAACAACTTGTCAGCACATCTACACGGCGGTCACACATCGCGCAAATGGAGGCTAGTAACACCTGGAAGGCAAACTCACTCATTACGATTCTGCCTGCCCAGATCGGAGTTATGATTAGCCACAGCGGAGTGAGTAGGATTATCGTTGCGAAGAGGACTCCTTCGCCCATAAGCAACTTGTACTCCAGATCGATCCTGTTTAGCCCGCTGAGCATGCCATATTTCTTGCCCACCTGCCATGCACCTACGTCCCAGCGGTACATTTGCTTGACGTAGCCACGAAGATTGCTTGGATCTTGCGTGAAGACAAGTGCCCCGGGCTGGTAGATAATCTTGCCTAGCTTCTTGCGGTGAACCTGAATGGTGCAGTCCATGTCCTCAACGATTGTGTCGCTGTTCCATTCCAGTTGTGCAAACACATCTGCTCGAAAGCTTGCGGCACAGCCCGGAACAACGGTGACCACCCCCATATTGCTTTGGCCCCCCTTGTAAATGGCGTGGGAAATCCAGTACGCCAAAGAACGATAAGCGGTGAGCCAATTGTGCGGGACGCTCAATGCCCGTCCGCATACGGCTGCGACCTCAGGGTTACTGAATTCTGCAACGCAAACGTGGAAGTAATTTTCGTTGACTTCGGTATCGGCGTCCATTAAGCAGACGATGTCGTAGTTTTCGGTCAAGCTCCAGTTCTGGGTAGCCCGTAAGATGCTCCTCGCCTTGCCAATGTTCTTGTCGTTACGGAGGACATTGACTCCGTAGGAACCCGCGATGGCGCCGGTTCCGTCACTGGAGCCATCATCCATAACGTAGACGTCAGCTTGGTTTGCACCCGCTGCGAGAACGCTACGCACGGTCTTACCAATCCCCAGCTTCTCATCTTTCGCAGGTATGATGACGCAGAACTTCACTTGACACCCCTTGACCCAGAGGAGCAACCGACGGCGCTGTATAGTACGACCGAACTTTTTGTCATAAGCGATGGGGAGAGGTTGACTGCATAGGTGCATGCGCGATACCAATGCAGGGTGCGACGTCCGACCGCCAGCGGGATTGTTTCGTTCCGGGCGGGCGCAACTCGCAACCTATGCTAGCGACATGACTTAGGCCGACGGGCGAGCCCTCGCAGAAGCGCGTTTCCGGTGGTGTCTTTTGATCGAGATGTTACTTTTGAGGCGTTACGACGGTCATTCACAGCGCGCAGGGTCTTTGTCATTCGAGAGAAAACATCTTCCACACTCTGGAACCGATCCTGCTCCACTCGTGAGCTTATGTGAGGGCAAGAAGTCCTGGACAATGGTTTCTGGAAAGAAAGTGAAGGGGGCCCGGCCCGATCGGGTCCATTTGATCTGTGAGTGACACGGGGAGGATTATTGCTAGATCCCAGCGCTCAAATGGGATGGATAGAG
>PLKR01000554.1:47004-48056 GCA_003140655.1 Acidobacteriaceae bacterium
GGAGGCTCGCGACCAAAACTCGCTGGCACTGCAATTGCACTATTTCGTTGTGCAACTCCCACGTTAACTATGGCAAAGTCCGTCCATGCAGTGTTGTTTTGCAGTTTGTTGGTGGGGCTGAGTTCTGCCCAGACGGCGCCGCTCCGCGTATTGCCCTGGAATGGCCATCCTGCAGCCGTCTCGCTCACTTTTGACGATGCAAGGCCTGTGCACTTGGATGTCGTGGTTCCGGAACTGAACAAGCGCCATCTCAACGCAACCTTCTTCGTCATCATTTCCAAACTTACCCGTTTGGATGACTGGAGAAGAGTGCAAGCCCAAGGTCACGAAATTGGCAATCATTCCGTGACTCACGAGCATCCGGCTGAGTTAAACCGGGCGAGCGAAGAACTCGAGGTGGAAGACGCGAAGAAATTCTTAGACAGCAATTTTAAGTCAGACATAACCATTTTCGCATATCCATACGCCGAGTTATCCGCTGGGTTACTTTTCTGGGTGAAGAAGTATGACTTTGCGGCGCGGGGCTGGCAAGGGGAAGGCGAATCGGTTTACGTCGCTGCGGGCGCCGAGCCTGACTGGTATAACTTGCCCAGCCAGACGGCTTACACTAAATACGATGCTGCAGTTTACAGATCCTGGATCGACAAAGCGTTCGCGAAGCACGCCTGGACTATCTTTCAGATTCATGGCATCGGCGACCCCTCGACTGGATTTGAACCGATTCCTACCGATACATTCCTTTCTCTACTGGACTATCTCAAGGCTCAGGAAGCAAAAGGTCTTTGGGTCGCTCCATTCGGGACCGTGGCTGCCTACTTGCGCGCGCAGAAGACTTTAGAAGCGGCAAAGCCGCAGCTTCAAAACGGCGAGGAAAGATTCGTCTGGAAAGTACCCGCCCCGTTCCCTTCAGGAGTAGTGCTCAAGACTGCGATTCAAGGCGGAACGCACGTTCATGTTTACCAGGGTAAGCGTGAGCTACATCCCAGCAAGGTTGGGGTCTACTCCGTCTCCTTCGATTCTGGAGAACTGATTGTCAAGGGTGCACTGTGAAG
>PLKR01000234.1:0-174 GCA_003140655.1 Acidobacteriaceae bacterium
TTGCGATCGAAACCACGAGACGGAGGTTGGCCTCGATCAGTTCACGCTTGGCCTGCTCCGCGTCCATGTCGCCCTGGATGATTTCGCGCTGGGTACGCTTGATCTCCTGGAACAACAGTCCGGCCTCGGCTTCGAGCTTTTCGATCTCGCCCCGGACGGCTCGCGCCTGCCGGC
>PLKR01000234.1:192-502 GCA_003140655.1 Acidobacteriaceae bacterium
ACGCGGTCGATGAGGCGCTTGCGCTCGGCGTTAGTGAATCCCAGCTTACGCACCGCGAGCGAAACGCGAACGATGGCGCGGGCCAGGTTGCGGCGGACGCGGCGATGATCCTTGGGCCGCTTCTTTTGCGACATCGTGGCGTATTTTTCCTGCAGAACGCCGGCCTTCTTGTAGAGCTTGGCCATGTTATCGATCTTGCCGGTAAATTCGTTCAACCGGTTCTGCAGAATCTCGTCGGTGATCTCCTCCTCGTCGAAGGTGACGACCTCCTTGATGGAGCGCACGCCCTTCTTGAGGTCTTCGCCCATGG
>PLKR01000234.1:585-2178 GCA_003140655.1 Acidobacteriaceae bacterium
TCGCCTTCGTCGAACTTCTTATCGAGCGCGGCGGAAGGCAGTTTCGGGCCTTCCAGCACGTCGATGCCTTGCGTGCCAATCGTGGTCAGCAGGTCGTCCAGGTCTTCGGGACTAACCACATCGTGCGGGATGAGTTCGTTTACCTGGTCGTAGGTCAGGTATCCCTTCTCTTTGCCGGCATCGACCAGCTTTTTTATGTCGTCGTACTTGTCTTCAAGAGCCAAGAGGGTTCCTCAAATTCTTCAATTCGCCCGCGCGGAGCGAGTGGTACGGCCTGTAAAGGTGGGAATCTGGGGTAGCGCGGAGTTGTGCGCCTCGCACAAACTCTGAAGTTTAGCACATAAGTGCTGCCCCGTCTATCAGTTGCCCCGCAGATCTTCCCGCCGTCCGTCGCTAAATCTAACTCCGCTAAATACTTAGATGGTTCTAACCGCTGTTTTGTTTCACGCACTTTTCTTGTTTCCGGCACCAGTTCGTAACCCGTCTTCCGCCAGGTTGGGATCCCGGAGCGCCCGGCTGAGCCGATCCTTCTCAAGCAGCAACTGGTTCCTGAGTACCTTATCGTCAGCAACTTCGGGCTTGGTTAATTCGCGCTGCACCTGCTCCAGCCGGCGGCGCAAGTGAATGCGGCGCAGGGCCCGCACTGCGCCCTCCAGGCGCTCGGCGCTGAGTTCTTCGTCCTCTTTCAACAGGATGGAAGCCAGCATCCGGCGCTCACTCTCGGAGCACGGTACTTCCATTACATCGGCAAGATCGGNNCGGTCTCCGGCTGCATCTGCCGCGCCGAAGCCAGCGCGCGGATGAGAATCCGCTCGGCGTCGGTAGCCTGAGCCTCGGCCGAGGTCTTCACCGCTGCCGCCGACCGCGTTGCCGCCACGTGCCTCAATTCCTGGCGAAGCACGGCGGAATCGATCCCAAGTTTTTGTGCGATTTCCTGCGCCAGCTCGTCGCGCACAATCCGGCTGGGCACGCGCTGGATATGCGGCAGAAGATAGTTGACCGCCTTGTCCTTGCCCTCCGCGCTGCGCACCGGAAAATGACTTCGCGCCCGGTCGATCAGGTAATCGAAATACTTCTGCGAGCCTCGCAGCGCTTCGCCATAGGCGTCCTTGCCTTTGCGCCGGATGTAGAGATCGGGATCGAAGCCCTGCTCCAGCGTCAGCACCTTGATCTGAAATTCTTCTTCGACCAGCAATCCCAGCGTGCGTTCGGTGGCCTTGGCTCCAGCCGTATCGGGATCGAAGTTGACCACGGCGTTCTTGCTGAAGCGGCCCAGCAGCTTTGCCTGGATCTCGGTGAAAGCCGTGCCTGAGCTGGCGATCACATTGTGAAATCCGGCGGCGTAGACGGAAATGCAATCCATCTGACCTTCGACCAGGATGGCGTAATCCAGTTTGCGGATCGCTTCTTTTGCATGATCAAGGTTGAACAGCACGCGGCCCTTGGAATAGATGCCAGTCTCCGGCGAATTCAAGTACTTCGGACCAGACTTCTCGTCGGTGGCCAGCGTTCGTCCGGTGAAAGCAATGATCCTTCCTGCGTCGTTGGCGATGGGGAACATTACCCGGTTGCGGAACTTGGAGTAGATCGCGG
>PLKR01000234.1:2205-4193 GCA_003140655.1 Acidobacteriaceae bacterium
GCCGTTCTTCCTGCTTCCACGAGAACAGGCCGCTCTCCCGCAGCACTTCTTCGTTGAACTCGCCAGCCAAACGGTCGCGCAGCAGGAAGCCGGAATCGGGCGCGTAGCCGATGCGAAAGCGCGCAATCGTTTCTTCATTCAACCCGCGACCGGCCAGGTACTCTCGCGCCCGCGCTCCTTCAGGACGCCGCAAGCATTCCTGGAAAAATGCGGCAGCCCGCTCCTGCGCGTCGAGCAACTGCGCGCGCAATTTGGCGTCCCGGGCCTCTGCCGGACTCGAATACGTAGCCTTGGGCAGCGGAATCCCCAGCTTCTGCGCCACCAACCGCACGGCTTCAGGAAAGGTGATGTTCTCGATCTTCTGTACGAAGCTGAACACGTCTCCNNCGTCTTCTCCCCGTGAAACGGACAAAGCCCCGAATAGTTCTGCGCCCCAGCCTTCTTCAGCTTGATGTAGTCGCCGATGACGCGGACGATGTCTGCTTGTTGCTTCACCGTCTCTTTGAAATCTTCCGTGGGCATGGATGGGGCTTTGGCTGATCGACACTTCTCCCTTTAGAATTCTGAGCCAGAATGCGTTTGATTGGACTATACCGGAGGGAGATTGCTGTGGAGAAGCTGTGAATACCGCTCCTGCCCCGTGGAAGGCAGAGGAAAACAGTTCACTTTGAAGAAACCGAGGTCTGATCTTAACGGTTATCTTTGACGAAATTTTCAGTGCCACTACCACTGTCAAAGGACTCGGGCAGCAGCTAAATGGTATGTTCAATCCCGAACTAAGGACCGGCGAGGTCGGCCTTTACGCGGTGCAGAATCCTGGCGATGTTTATCGGACTATCCTCGCTCTACAGATGAATAATTACAGTCTTTTCAATGAGATTACTGGTTGTGGGGAACGTCACACCCGCAACTCCACCACCGTGGCCCCGCCGCCGCCTTCGTTCTGCGGAGGCTCGGCTACCGACTCCACGTGCGGATGCTGCTGCAGGGCCTGGCGGAGCGCTTTGCGCAGGATGCCCATGCCGCTGCCGTGGACTACTCGCACGCGCGGCAGTCCGGCCAGAAATGCATGGTCGACAAACTTTTCTACTGCTCGCGTTGCGTCGTCTACGTTATAGCCAATCACATTGATTTCAGAAGCCGCGTTCTGACCTTCGTTCTCGTTATTCAGCGACACGGAAATTCCCCGCGCCCGCGCTGCCTTCACCGGAGAATCTGCAGTTCGCGCAGTCGCGAACACNNAAGTGGGAGTCATCCAACTTGCGCAAGACTGTCGCCGCTCGCCCGGTCGATTTCAGCTTGACACTGTCGCCCTCGGAGACGCGCTTCACTACCTGCGGCTGCGCATGCGGATCGCCTTCATCGGCTCCGCTGGCGTGCGCCACCACAGTGGAATCGAAGTGCTCGCGAAATTCCCGGCGCAGCTTAGCGATCTTTCTCTCAGCTTCTTTCGAGATTTTTTGCGCCGCCGCCTTGTCCTGGACTGCATTTACCGCCTCGCGCGCATGGTATTCGAAGTCGCGCAGCACGCTCTCCAGCTTCTTCTCCATCTCGCGGATCTTGGCCTGCTGCTCTTTCTTGCCCTCCGTCGCCAGGCGCTCCTTCTCGTGCTCCAGTTCCTGCTCGCGCGTCTTCAGGCGCAGGCGCTCGCTTTCCGCCTCACGCAACCCGGCGTGAAGCTTGTCCAGAAACTCGCCCACGTCGCGAGCCTGCGTGCCCAACCGCGCCCGCGCTGCTTCGATGATCGCGGGATTCAACCCCAGCCGCTGCGCAATGTTGATTCCCGCCGACGCTCCCGGTACTCCCATCTTCAACTCGTAAGTCGGCTGCAGCGTGATCTCGTTGAAGCCCACAGACGCGTTCATCACGCCCGGGGTATTCGCGCCGTAGACCTTCAACGACGTGTGATGCGTTGAAATCACCGTCATGCAGCCGATGCGGCCAAAGTGTCCGGCAATGGCCACCGCCAGCGCGGCACCTTCTTCTGG
>PLKR01000570.1 GCA_003140655.1 Acidobacteriaceae bacterium
CGTGCGTTTACGTCTCGCAGCCGCCTCGTTCGCCATCTTCATTCTTCTTGCCTTGCCTGCTTGTAAGCACAAGGAATCGTCGGACAATCAGGAGAAGAGCGCTGCAGTACCAGCCACTCCAGCGGCAGTTCCTGCTGGTGCGCCCGCTGCTCCCAGCGGTACTCCGGCTGCTCCTGCTGGTGCTCCGGCTGCTCCGGGTGCGGACAACAGTGCGGCACAGCCCGCGGCGCCAGCTCAACCAGGCGCGGCGCCGGCAGACGCGGCACCGCAGCCCGTAATTGTTGCTGCGGGAATGAAGCTGACGGTAAAGCTCGGCGACGATCTTGGTTCCAAGACGAGCCAGACTGGGCAGAGCTTCTCCGCCACTCTGGACAAGGACGTTATTGTGGATGGTCAGACGGCAATTCCCGCGGGCGCTAATGTCTCAGGCACCATTGTAAGTGCGCGTCCCTTCGGCAAATACGCGGGCGAGGCCAATCTGACTCTGAAGCTGACTTCGGTCAACATCAATAACATTGATCAAAATATCGCGACTGCACCCCGCAGCTTCGGAAAACCCATAAAAGCCAAGGGCAAGGTGAAGAAGTTTCTCGGAGGTCTGGTGAAGCGCGCTGAAGGCGACGAGAAAGAAGTGACTCTGGCCGCTCAATCGACCTACACTTTCACTCTGAGAAAGCCGCTGACAATCCAGTGAATCCTGGCGTTGAGTTGGATAAGGAAGCGATCGAAAACAGGTTCCCTTCGTCTGCACCACCTCGCTCCGCATGACAGGGGAGAATTTGCGGAGATGGCTGGTCAATGTGACAATGATTGAATGCATAAATCTTTCACCGTAGCTGTCATATTGGCGGCTGGAATGTTGCTGCTGGGGAATGGCCCGGCGCAGCAGACTCCGGCTGCGACGACTCAATCCTCCCCTGCAACCCCTGCTGCTTCGGCTCCAGCCAAGGCTCCGGCTCCGGCGGCAAAGAAGCCAGCCACAGCGGCGAAAACCGCGGCTCCTCTGACTCTCAAAACGCAAAAAGAAAAGTTCAGCTATGCCCTGGGCATGAAGATGGGAGCGAACCTGCATAAGCAGTCCGTTCCAGTGGACGCGGCCATCTTCTCGCGCGGGATGAGAGACGGCTTGACCGGCGGCAAGACTTTGTTGACGGACGAGGAGGCGCAAGCCGCGATCACCGCAGTGCAGAAGGAATTTCAGCAGAAGCAGCAGGAGAAGATGCAACAAGCCGCAGAATCGAACAAGAAAGAAGGCCAGGATTTTCTGGCCGCCAACAAGGGAAAACCCGGCGTCGTCACACTTCCCAGCGGGCTGCAATACAAGGTTGAAAAAGAAGGCACGGGACCGAAGCCTACAGCGAGCGATTCAGTGGTCTGCAACTATCGCGGCACGCTGATCAACGGCACCGAGTTTGACAGCTCCTACAAGCGCGGCCAACCCGCGACATTTCCCGTGAGCGGCGTCATCAAAGGATGGACCGAGGCGCTTCAGCTCATGCCCGTCGGCTCAAAGTGGCAGCTCTTCGTTCCTTCCGATCTGGCTTATGGCGACCACGGCGCAGGCGCCGACATTGGACCCGGCGCAACTCTCATGTTTGAAGTAGAGGTGCTTTCGATTCAGGAAAAGGGAAAGGATCAGAAGAAATAGGTCCGCGGACGCCGGTTTTCGGCTCTGGGCTTCCGGTTTTCGGCAAAGCACCCTTGCCGAAGCCTGAAGCCCTTAGCCCTTTGTAGTAATCTTGAAAGTCGATCAACCCCTGAGTGAAGGAAGTGTATGGCGCACACCGTCTTTTGCGTGAAATTGAAAAGAGAGATGCCCGGGCTCGACGAGCCTCCGTTCGACAACGACCTTGGCCGCAAGGTTTATGACAACGTTTCCCAGGAAGCCTGGAGGATGTGGACGGAACACTGCAAGATGCTGCTCAACGAATACCGGCTGAATCCCGCGCGGCGCGAAGATCAGGAAGTGATTGTGAAGCAGTTGGAGCAATACTTTTTTGGCGAAGGGTCGGCGGTGCCCAAGGAATATGTGCCGCCGGCGCAGAAATAGAGCTGAATCCACCGCCTTAGCGGAGCATTGGCGGATGCAAGGTGCGACCACCGGGGCTAAAGGCCGCATCAGTATGGACGCTTTACGCGGCGCTAAAGCGCCGCTCTTCCACGGTAGTGCGTGCAGTCCTTGCGCTTCTAACCAAAATCAAGAACGTGCAGTCCCTTCGCTTCTGACCAAAGTCGAGAGGAAAGTCAAAGGCAGCGGACAGGAGTGTCCGCTCCACACGAGCGGTGCTTCCGCTCGCTTCGCTTTTCAGCGATCCAGGCCTTCGAGGCGCTTCAGGATTCGCTGGGTCAGGCGGGTCATTGCGCTTCGGCGATTGTCTTCACTTCCCGCGGCATTCTTTGCTCGACGGGATTGGGGGCGGGCTAGTTGGCCCCAGTTTTCCATGTAGCGCTCGTATTTGTGTCCTTTGAGATGCGGGGTTAGCGCTATCGTGCGCATTCCCGCCAGCGCCTTGACGGGAAAGATGTACCAAACGTCGGCGGGCAGGACGTAGATGGCGTAGTAGTCGATTTCTTTGGGAGTATAGGCGCGCTGACCGAAGGCATAGAGTTGGCAGAGGTAACAAGTGCCGAGCCACATCTCGGTGGATTTGACCTGCACCCGGTGGAAGAGGCCTTCGTGCTCGACTGCCACGTCGTAGCGGCCGGAATCTCCCCAGGGCCTGGCCACATTGAAACCCAGCCCTGAAGCTACCGTCATGAACAGGAGTTCGACCCACTCGCCCCGGCGCTTGAAACTATCGAAAAGCTTTTTGCCTCGCCTTGCCATAGATTTCTCCCATAAACACAAAAGGCGCAGCCTGTGGGCTACGCCTTCTTTTGTCGAGTTTTTTGCTCTCGGACTTTCATTATATCATATTGCTATAGGTGAAAATGCACAATATTCTGTGCAAAGTGAAATTTATATTTCCTTTGTTTGCCGCAGATAGGTTGATTGTGGGATTTCTGGCTATTGACAGGGTTTGGGTAGGGTTTTTCATAGGCGGTCTTTTTTTCAATTCGTCAATCGTTTATAGGACCGGGGCTTTCAGAGGGTGCGTGAGAGCGTCAGTCGTCCCTCCGGAGTCTGTGTCATGTCTTACGCCCCTTCGGGGCTTGTTCCCGCTCCACGTTTTACCCACGGCTTACGCCGTGGGCTGCATTCTTGCGCCGCTTCGCGGCTAAAACCTGCCCGCCGCTGCAGATTTCAGTGATCCA
>PLKR01000615.1 GCA_003140655.1 Acidobacteriaceae bacterium
CGCTCGGTCCCGCTGCGGTGAGTGGATGAAGTGATTCTGGCGTTCCAGCCGTGTCTGCGGCAGGCTTCCATGATCTCTTCGGAATCGGTAGCGATGATCACGTCAGAGAGAAGCGACGACGCGCGAACCGCTTCGTACACCCAACCGACCAGCGGCTTGCCCGCGATCTCGCGCAGCATCTTGCGCGGCAAACGGGTGGAGGCAAGTCGAGCGGGAATGATGGCTACAGATTTCATGGATTGATTGACCATCACAAGCCTAAAGCAATCTTCACTTGCTCTTGAACTCTTTTGAACGTCGCTTCCGACAGTCGACCGATCGCCGGGTACTGCAGCAGGGTTTTTTCTAAAGTAGTGACTTGATCGCACTTCGCCCAGCAGTCAGAACTCAAGCCACCGTCCCCGGCCTTAATCGGAACGCGCACGCTGAATTTTGCGTGTCCGACGGTGGTCAGTCCAACCACGCAAACATCCAGGGCGTGGCGGTTCAAGGCATCGATGGAAAGGATGACAGCGGGCCGCCGTTTGGTTCCAAGGGAAACCAGATAAACCTCTCCACGTCGAGGATGGGTGGGGAACTGCGGCATTAGTCCCGGCTAAACGTGCGCAGCGCCGCTTCCTGAAAACCCAACGTACTCTTTCGGCGTTTTCCCTGCGCCGCCGCAAAAAAGGCAGCCGCCTCAGTTTCCACCTTTTCATCCCGCTCTTGCAGTATGGCTCGCCTCAATAACTCATTCACGCGTTCACTGGCGGAGAGTTCCCCTTTGGTGTTGGCAACATATTCGTCAATTTCAGGATCGATCGTGTAAGTCTTAATCATTCTAGCAGCAGTCTTCATATTGTATCTCGTAGTCAGTAGATTAGGTTAACTATGAGAATATGTCAAGAGCAATTGGGGCACGATCTTTCAGCGGGTGCAGAGCGGTTCTCGTTCGGAGGGGGCAAATGGTTGCGCTGCATAAGAAAGTTTGACACTGTTTTGCGCTGGCTCTTAGAATCAAAAGGTTGAGCGCGGGCGGCGAAGATGTTCGGGTTCGATCCGTGCGGCAAGGCTCCTGCTTCGGCAGTTCCGTTTCGTTGTTACCTCTGTCTCAACGGTTATGCCAGCCTGTGTTGTCCGGTCTGGTTGGCACGTGGCGGCGTAGCTCAGGTGGCTAGAGCGACGGTCTCATAATCCGTAGGTCCGTGGTTCGAGTCCACGCGCCGCCACCAATCTCTTCAACAACTTGGACGAGATCCGGCGGAAGCTCCATTTCGCTTGGTTGCGCGGGACGTGGCCTTTGAACCCTTGCTCGTCGTGCTCGCGCTCGATCACGTCGGTCTGCGGCTTCCACTCGACGCCAAAGGGATTCGCCAGCAGGTAATCGAACTTTTGCTCCGGCGGGCCGTCCTGGGTGAAGCAATCACCGAACTTGATGTTCTCGGGATTCTGCCCTTTGATCATCATGTCCGAGCAGCAGACCGCGAATGCCTCGTTGTTGTAGTCCTGCCCGAAGACCTGACGCGGAGAGACAGAAGAAAGAAGAGAGAGCAGGAAATTTTCCTGCTCTCTTGGTCGCGGCTCACATTTCTTGGTTTCTCGGGGCCCGTGCGACATTGGCGATTGGTATCCTGCTGGTGGTCATTCCGGCCCCATGAGCCGGGCTCCGGATCGGCCGAAGCGCAGTTGTTGCTGAAGCAGCTTGCGGGCATCGTCGCTCAGAGCTCTCGGGCTGATCACGCCTTGTGAAGTACTCTCGCCGGTCGCAACACCGTGTGTCGGGGTCGCCAGATAGGTGTGAATTTCGCCGGTGCTGGTGAGACCCAAGCCAGTGATTTCCCCGCGGGAATTGATGGAGCAACCCGTTAGTAGATGCAGGCGAGAATCACCCGCAATCAGGGTATTGAGGTCGGTCATCACGCCTTTCTCCCACAGAAACGCCCGCGGGTTTCCGCTCGCGTCTATGGACGCGCCAATTACCGAGCCGGCATCGTTAATGCTGATGCTGAGGCTCGCTACATCACCGGAGAGTGTGCCCAAATCCTGCATCCCTTTTTCCTTGGTCCAGAGAAAAGCGTGAAAAGTTGTGTCGCCCGGCAGGTCCGAGTTACCGACCACCTGGCCTTGGTAATTAATGTCCAAGGCGATGTTTCCGCCCGCCTGTCCCGTTGTGCCGCCGAGATTGCCGAGATCAGTCGCTTTGCCTTTTTCCCAGAGCAAGGCATGAACCGGCACGAGGTTGTAGAGATCAATCGGATTGAAAGTTGCACAATTGCCCGAGGCGCCGACAGCCTGGCCGTTATCGTTGATCATAAAAGCGACTCCGTCCGGGTCGCCGCCGAGCGTGTGGAGTTGGTTGACCCTGCCTTTTTCCCAGACGACAGGCTTAAAGTGGAGCACTTGGGGAGCTGGGCAGCCTGGGTCCGGCGTCGAGTTCTCCGCAAATCCGGCCACTTCACCCCGATTGTTGATCGCGGTAGCCTCACCGTTGTTGCCACCGAGTGTCGGGAGCTGAATCATTCCCCCGTCCTGCCACAGGAAAGGTAAACAGGTGAGGTGGGTACCGAATCCGCAAAAATCTTCACCGTTGGGATCGGAAGTAGAGGTTTCAGCCTCACCGGCGGCCTGGAATCGTTCGTTGTCGCCAAACGCGATGCTGTTTGGTCCCCCGAGTCCGGGCGCGCCGATGTCGAGCTTCAGTTCCTCCAGCCAAAGGACTGCGTGCTGATTGCCGTCCGGGAGGCTCGACGAGCCACTCACTAGACCATAGCTGTTGATAAAGAATGGTTGGCTAGATGTTCCGCCATCCAGCGTGCCAAGGTCGGTGATGGTATAGCGGGCAGGCTCGGTCGTTTGTTCCTGCGCCGCTGGCTGTTCCTGAGCTGTTAGCCGGAACGGCATCGCCAGCGCAGCTAGTAAGCTCACTGCCCAAATGGAATTCAGTAATGTGGATTTCATGTTTCCTCCTTTTTTGAAGTTTTCTTGAGGGCTTTCGCGGCCACCGCTCGATCGCTCTCACCTAGATAGGCGCAAACGGCGGGACAGAACTATCACTCAGGGATTCCTTTTGTTGAAGAGCCTGTGCTAAGGGGCTAAGATTCCCGAGGTGTGGACAATGGGGAAGGCAACAAGACCGCACGACGATGAGGAAAAAACCCCACCTCGTGGGGAGGTGAGCGGGTTGCTCCGAGCCTGGGGTGACGGAGACCGCGGTGCGCTCGACAGGCTGACCGCCATCGTTTATGACGAACTCCACCGCCTCGCACGGCGCTACATGAGAGGCGAACGGCCGGGACATAGCCTCCAAACAAGTGCCTTGGTCAATGAGGCCTACATGCGCCTGGTGGATTACAAGGGTATGCACTGGCAGAATCGCGCCCATTTCTTTGCGGTTTCGGCTCAGTTGATGCGGCGCATTCTGGTTGAACATGCGCGGCGCCACAACCTGAAACGTGGGGGCGGCGTGCAGCATGTTTCCCTGGAAGAGACAGCCATGGTGGGTGGCGACCGGGCTGCGGACCTGATCGCGCTAGATGACGCGATGGTTACGCTGGCGCGGCTCGATCCCCGCAAGGTGCAGGTCGTCGAAATGCGGTTCTTCGGCGGCCTCAGCGTGGAAGAGACGGCCGAGGTGCTCAACGTATCGTCCGTCACCGTGATGCGGGACTGGAGCGCGGCCAAGGCTTGGCTCTACCGGGAACTGACCGGCGGCACGACCAATGGACTCTGATCGTTGGAAACAAGTCGATAGCCTCCTGCAATCAGTGCTGGAGCGTCCGCCGGAAGAGCGCGACGCGTTTCTGCGGCACGCCTGCGCCGGCGACGAAACCCTGGAACGCGAAGTCCGCTCTCTGTTGGCGGCACAGCAACAGGCAGGAACCTTTCTGGAGAATCCCGCTATAGAGGCGGCCGCGCGGTCCCTCGCTCGCCAGCAGAACAAAGACAAAGACGCGCAGAAAACCGGTGATTCCCCGATCGGGCGGAACGTCTCCCATTATCGCGTCATTGACAAGCTTGGCGGCGGTGGCATGGGCGTGGTGTACAAGGCTGAGGACGTCAAACTCGATCGCTTTGTCGCCCTCAAATTCCTGCCAGACGAAGTAGCCAAAGACCAGCAGTCGCTCAGCCGCTTCCAGCGCGAGGCCAAGGCTGCCTCCGCACTGAACCACCCGAACATTTGCACCATCTACGAAATTGACGATGAGCACGGCGAAGTGTTCATCGCCATGGAGTTTCTCGACGGCATGACGCTGAAACATCGCATTGCCGGACGTCCCATGGAAACCGAGTTGGTTCTGTCGCTGGGTGTCGACATCGCCGACGCGCTGGATGCCGCGCACACGGCTGGCATCGTGCACCGCGACATCAA
>PLKR01000267.1 GCA_003140655.1 Acidobacteriaceae bacterium
GGCCGGGCCATTCATAAATCGGAGGTCCGATGAAGCTTAGATTGGTCCTGTTCTTGTTTTGTGCCCTGCTGATCTCTTGCTTGTCGTCGAACGCGCAGCAGGAGCGGGAAGCGCGTCTATGGCTAACGACGCCCGACCGGGCTGCCGTGGTAGCGCTGCAGGCGACCTCGCTGCACTTTTCTTCGGAAACGGTTCAGTCGCCCGTGCTTACGGTGGACGATGCGCAGCACTTCCAGACAATCGACGGCTTTGGTTTTGCGCTGACGGGAGGAAGTGCGCAGTTGCTTATGCGCATGGGCGCTGCGCAACGGACAACGTTGCTGAAAAAGCTGTTTACGACGGGCGACGACGGCATCGGAGTGAGCTACCTGCGGGTAAGCATCGGCGCCTCCGATATGAATGAGCGCGTGTACTCGTACGACGATCTGCCAGCGGGGGAGACCGATGCGGAGATGGCGAAGTTCAGCCTGGGTCCGGACCGCGCGGATGTGATTCCGGTGCTGAAGGAAATTTTGGCGATTCGGCCAGGAATCAAGATCCTGGGATCACCGTGGTCTGCTCCGGCGTGGATGAAGACAAACGACGATGTGAAGGGCGGGGAACTCAAGCCGGAGTACTACGGCGCGTTCGCGAAGTATCTTGTGAAGTACATCGAGGGGATGCGCGCGGAGGGGATTGCGATTGACGCGATCACGGTCGAGAATGAGCCGCTGAATCCGAAGAACACACCCAGCATGGTGATGTTTGCACAGGAACAGGACGCGTTCATTGCGAAGGACCTGGGACCTGCGTTTGAGAAGGCGGCTATCCGGACGAAGATTCTGCTCTACGATCACAATCCGGATGTGCCGTCATATCCGTTGTCGATTTTAGGCGATCCGGCGGCGAGCAAATATGTAGATGGGACGGCCTTTCACCTGTACGGCGGCGAGGGGAGCGTGCTGACGCAGGTGCATGATGCCTATCCGAAGAAGAACCTCTATCTGACGGAGCAGTCAGTAACGTCGCGGCACGGCGAAGGGCCACTTGGGATTGCCGAGCCGGTGAGCCGGGTAATGATTGGCGCCACGCGGAACTGGAGCCGCAACGTGCTGCTATGGAATTTGGCGGCGGATCCGCAGAACGGCCCGCACACCAACAACGGGGGATGTACCGGATGTTCCGGGGCGATCACGCTGGATGGCGATTCTGCAACTAAGAATGTTGCTTATTATGTAGTCGAGCATTTCTCGCAGTTCGTGCCGCCGGGCTCGGTGCGGGTAGCTTCGAGCGAGATGGAGCAGTTGGCCAGCGTCGCCTTCCTGACTCCGGAAGGCAAGGTAGTGCTGGTGGTTTCAAATACGGGGAATTTTCCGAAGTCTTTCGCGGTCAACTACCACGGAAAGTTCTTCCAAACCGCGATACCCGCGGAGTCTGTGGGGACTTATGTCTGGTAGGCGCGCGCCCCACCTTCTAAGACGGTTGGCCTTCACGGCGGCGCTGCTGGCAGCAGCTCTGCCGGCGCTTGCGGCGAAGAGCGAGAAGCCGGAGTTCGGACCCAATGTGCTGATCTTCGATCCGTCAATGCCATCGCAGGTGATCCAAAAGCAGATCGATGCCGTGTATGCAATGCAGGAGCACAACGAGTTCGGGCCGCAGCGGAACGCGCTGCTGTTCCTGCCTGGAAGCTATTCGGTGAACGTGCCGGTGGGTTTCTATACGGAAGTGATAGGGCTGGGCGCGTCGCCCGATGCAACCCGGATTGCGGGCAACGTGCATGCGGATGCGAATCGTGAGCACAACAATGCGACGACGACTTTCTGGAGGGCGGCGGAAGGGTTCTCAGTAGCGCCGGCGGGCGGCACGATGCAGTGGGCTGTCTCGCAGGCGGTGTCGCTGCGGCGCATGCATGTGCGTGGCGACCTGGTGCTGCACCAGCATCGCGGCTGGGCAAGCGGCGGCTGGATGTCGGATTCGCTCGTGGACGGGAATGTCGACTCCGGCAGCCAGCAGCAGTGGATCTCGCGCAACTGCGATTGGAAGAGCTGGACAGGCGCGAACTGGAACATGGTGTTTGTCGGCGTGGTGCATCCGCCGGAGGGTGCATGGCCTTCGCCGCCGTACACGAAGGTGGCGCACACGCCAGTGGTGCGCGAGAAGCCGTTCCTGCAGGTGAATGCCGCGGGCGAGTTCAGCGTGCGGGTTCCGGAACTACACAGCGACAGCGTCGGAATTACGTGGCGCGACGGGGAAACGGCGGGAGAGACGATTCCGATTGCGCGGTTTTATATCGCGCGCCCGGATGTGGATACGGCGGAGACACTCAACGCGCAGCTTGCCCAAGGCAAGAACCTGATTCTGACCCCGGGGATCTACGAACTGACCGCTCCGATTCGCGTGACACGGCCGCATGCGGTGGTGCTGGGGCTGGGGTTTGCGACGCTGCGTCCGACGAAGGGCACAGCGGCGATGACGACAGCCGATGTGGACGGGATCGAGATTGCGGGGCTGCTTTTCGATGCGGAGCCGAGCGAGTCTCCGGTGCTGCTGGAGGTGGGGCCAGAAGGAAGTGGGGCGCGCCATGCGAAGGACCCGATCACGCTGCACGATGTTTTCTTTCGCGTGGGCGGCGCGGGCGTGGGCCGGGCCAAGGTGAATTTGAGGATCAACAGCAACGACACACTGGTGGACCATACGTGGATCTGGAGAGCCGACCACGGCGCCGGAGTGGGCTGGGAACTGAATGTCAGCGAGAACGGGCTGGTGGTGAATGGAAACGAGGTCACGATCTACGGCCTGTTCGTGGAGCATCACCAGCAATTCCAGGTTCTGTGGAACGGCAATGGCGGGAAGACGTATTTTTATCAGTCGGAGATTCCTTACGATCCGCCGAACCAGGCGAGCTATACGAGTACGCCTGGGGTAAACGGCTGGGCCTCGTACAAGGTGGCGGATGGAATAACGAGTCATGAGGCGTGGGGACTGGGAGTATATAGCGTCTTCGAGCATCCGGATGTGGTGCTGACCCGGGCAATCGAGACGCCGAAGAGCCCGGAGGTACGGTTCCACGACGTGATCACCGTGGCGCTGGGCGATCACGGCGGGATCAGCCATGTGATCGACGGCACGGGCGAGGCGACCGCGATGCATCCTCGCGTGACGCCGAAGGTAACAAATTTTCCGTGAGTGACTGCGCCGAATCCAAGCAAGGGATCAGTACCGGGGTGAGCAACAGACAACCTTGCAAGGTCATCTTGCAAGGTGAACTGTTCATCTGAAAAACCCGCAATGATCGGAATTTTTCAGAGAGGATATTCCGCCGATCGGTGCCGACAAGTCGGCTTGTAAGAAGTTGGCATTTCCCGACGACAAAACAATCTGACAGATGGATGTCTCCCTTTCCTAACCAAGAGGCAGAAGTTGTGTAACAAAGCACGAGCAAGAATCTTTGAAAATCTGCATTTATTTACCTTTTTGCGAGCACACTCGGCAGAGAGATTTTTCGCTTTGGACTGCGCGGCAAGCACGCAGTCACGTGCGAACCCATTTTGGCCGCTTGGGAGGCGTCGGCAGAGACCACTTTCAGCCACACAATCGCCAGCGCTTCGCCTCCAGAAGTTTCGGGAAACCGCACTGTTTAGCGTGTCGAATGGGGAGCAGGCAGTCCGCTGGAGAATTTATGAAGCAGTTGATTATGCGCAACTTACGCAAACGTCGGCTCTTACGCCATTCAGACCTGTATCGAGGGTTCGAATCCATCTCCCTCCGCCACGCAGTCTGCAGTGCAGAGAAATTCCGCTGCTACTCACTCCGAAGTACGCTAAATATGCCCGTTTTTCGCGATTCTTCCTGAAGAAACCGGACTGGAGAGAATAGACTGCCCGACAGCGAAGGGGCGACCCCCCGGCTTTTCTCCGAAGGGCACATGCGCAGTCCGGGCATAAGGCGAATGCAAAGCGATCAAAAGCCGGGGCTTCGGCCATAGCGAGTTGACTTTTGTCGGTATCTGGGAGACCGATTTGACGGTTCCTATAAGCCCCTTTTGTGGATAACTTCCGGTTTGCCGA
>PLKR01000456.1:0-138 GCA_003140655.1 Acidobacteriaceae bacterium
TGAGGGTCGGTGCTGCCTGCAACGTCCTGATCGCTGTTCTTGCGCTGGTGGTGTCGAAGACAGCACGGCGGAAGGAAGTTGGGGAAGCTCCGCAACCTGCGAGTGAATGCGCCTCCACTGCAACCGGTGGAGGATCTC
>PLKR01000456.1:230-9930 GCA_003140655.1 Acidobacteriaceae bacterium
GCCCCGGCATTGTCCTCTCCAAGGGTCCGCGGCTGGTGCTGGGCATCGCGCCCTTCACGAGCCTGCTCGGGTTCCTGACGCCCATGCTGGTCGACCGCTGGTCGGGGGGCAATCCTGCCAAGGCAGGGAAGGCGTACGCGGTGAACGTTCTGGGCTGCATCCTCGGTCCGCTGCTTGCCGGATTCGTGCTTCTGCCCCGGATGAGCGAGCGCTGGGCGCTGGTGCTGCTATCGCTGCCGTGGCTCATCCTTGGCATCCGCCCCATGCGCCTGCCGGGATCGGCGCCTGGTTTCACGGAGCGCGCCGCGTCTTATTTATTATTGCCGCTGGCTCTCGGACTCTTCCTGGGAGGCAAGGACTATGAAGGGCAGTACGGCAAAAGCGTCGAGGTGCTGCGTGACTCGACAGCCACTGTTATCGCAGCCGGAACTGGCATGAATAAGTTGTTGCTGGTTAACGGCTATGGCGTTGCCTCGCCGACGCCAATCTCCAAAATGATGGCGCACCTCCCGTTAGCTTACCTTGACCGTCCTCCTCAGGATGCTCTGGTCATTTGCTTTGGCATTGGGACAACGTTTCGCTCATTGCACTCCTGGGGAATTCCAGTCACTGCGGTGGAACTGGTTCCCAGCGTGCCGCGCCTGTTCCCCTATTTCCACAGCGATGGTCCCGAGATTCTGAGTTCTCCTTTGTCCCACGTGGTGATCGACGATGGCCGCCGCTATCTGGAACGCACATCGCAGCAATACGACGTGATCACAATCGATCCTCCGCCGCCCGTGGAGGCCGCTGGCTCCGGCCTGCTCTATTCCGAAGATTTCTATTCCGTCCTGCGGAAACATCTTCGTCCCGGAGGCATTCTGCAACAGTGGCTGCCGAATGGCGATGCGGAAGACCTGGCGGCCGTCGCACTCGCCCTGCGCCGATCCTTCCCGTATGTCCGCGTGTTTGCCTTTGGAAAAAATTGGGGATTTCATTTTCTCGCCAGCGACCGGCCCCTGCCCAATCGCACCGCGAACGAATTAGCCAAGCGCCTCCCGGCCACCGCGGCTAACGATTTGATCGAGTGGGCCCCGCACCCCAACGCAGAAGCCCGGTTCGAACACCTCCTGCACAACGAACTGCCCATCGATCAGCTCATTTCCGCATCTCCCTCCACACCCGCCCTCAGCGATGACCGGCCCATCAATGAGTACTACCTNNTCTGATTCGAACGTTAAACTCCGTAATTTGGGGGATCGAAAGCACTCGGTGCAACGTCAGAGCTGCCCTTGACCGGCCAGCACAGCGACGGTCCGTTCAAAATCCCGGGCCACCATTGGAGCCGAAAGACTCTTGTTATCGTTCGGTATTGTGCCTAGCATTACGTCCCGAAGGAACGATTACGGCCAACCCTGACTCCAGAGGGGAACGAAAGGAGTCAGGGTTTTTTCTTGCCTCCAGCAACACACCGTTAGGACGCCACCAAGCGACCCAACTGGCGCTGCTGCAAAAAGCTGCGGACCACGGAATCCTGCTCGATACCGATAGCGATCTCATACGTTCGTCGGGGTTCGTCCCGTGCGCCCGTCCTGGCGTTCACCCTTCCGAAGGCCGCTCGTCAGTTCCAATTCCCACGTTTGGGACACCAGATCTTTACCAAACTTGCAGTTGGCTTGTTCTTCTACGAGGCGGAATCCCGCTTTTTGATAAATGCGGTGAGCTGCCACGAGAATGCTCTGAGTCCAGAGGGTAATCTTTTTGTAGCCGACGGCTCTGGCGAAGTTCACGCATTCTTCTACCAGCGCAGATCCTAATCTCAGTCCTCTCGCGCTCGGTTCAACCAGCAAGAGGCGAAGCTTCGCGGTAGAGGGCTCAGTAGGATGCTTGACCAAGAAGATGTGTCCCACGTTCTGTCCATTCACTTCCGCGATCCAGCAACGTTCGCGCTTTGGATCGAATTCCGTGAGGAAATCGGCAACAATGCGCGCCACCAATGCTTCAAATGTCTCGTCGAATCCATACTCTTGGGCATAGAGTGCGCCTTCCCGATGCACGACCCAACCCATATCGCCTGGCCGATGTGGACGCAAAACGTACCTCGCCCCTTCCTGAGCGTTTGGCGCCAGCAGGCGTTCGAGATCGCTCATGTAACCAATGAGGTTGGTCTGACCGGTCGGAGGCAGTGCCCTGAGGATGCCGCGAGCCTGCTCTTCTGAAAGCGCATTGAGTTTCTCGAACCTGGATTTTCCCTTCTGCGTGAGTGCTAAATACGCCGAGCGCGCGTCTTTTTTCGAGGTCGTGCGTTTCAGCAGGGAGCTCTTCTCGAACCGAGCGAGGATACGGCTCAAGTAGGCCGGGTCCATACCGAGAGCCACCGCGATTTCCTTCGCCGTGGGCGTGTGACGCGTCGCAAGTTCATAAAGCACGCGAGCCTCCGCCAGGCTGTACCCACTATTTAGCAACTCCTCATCTAGCACTCCAATGAAGCGGGTGTATACACGGTTGAAACGTCGAAAGGCCGCCACACTCGAATTAAGCGAAGGGCCTGAGTCAACGATAGACATGCAAGCAATCGTCCATCATATTGATGGACAATGTCAACTACTTTTGGATCGCGGTTGTCAGCGAGGCAACCGACTTCTCAAGCAACGAACTCTCTTTGGAGTCTGGCCCCATATCTCATTCCTTAATCTGTACCGTGACTACAACGCTGGAGAGCGCAACCCTTCCTGGTGTACATAGCGAATCACGTCGACCTCGGACATGGCGATGAGGCCCTCATCCACCATCTCGTCTAGCGCTGGCAAGAGCTTGTCGATGTTCTGTTCCGTGTCTATTACAGACACCATAATCGGTCGATCCGAGGACCGAAGCAGATGCTTCTTATGAATCAGCGAGCTTGCTCCATAACCCTCGATCCCGCGGAACACCGAGGCGCCGGCGATATCCAGTTCCCGGCACTTGACTACGATCGCCTCGTATAGCGGCTTGCCGTGCCATTTGTCATCCTCGCCAAAATGGATGCGAAGCATTTTGGCCTTTCCTTCGAGTTTCATATCCGGGCCTCCTGCCGCCGCTCGGCCTTCGCGTAGTTATGCGTGTACTTGATTACGTCTGCGTCGGATAGCACGACCAGCCCTTGCTGCACCATCTGGTCAAGGATAGGCATGAACGCTTTCAGCTTCTCTTCCGTATCAACTACCGACAGCAGAATGGGTCGATCATGCGAAAGGCTCAGCGTAGCATCCTTATGAATTCTCCGATTGGCGCCATAACCGAGAATGCCACGGTAAACGGTTACGCCGGCGATGTCGTTCGATCGCAGGCCATTGACGATGCCTTCATACAGTGGCTTTCCGTTCCACTTGTCGTTTTCGCCGATGTAGATCCGCATCATCTTGGCTTTGCCTTCACGCTTCAAGGCGGGCCCATCCGGCGCAGTCTGGTCTTGCTTGCTTTCAGCAGGCTTGACGATTGTGGTGTCGTGCATCTCAATCAGTCCGGCACCCACCATGGCGTGCAGTTTCGGTAGGAGTTCCTCTACTTTCTCCGTGGTTTCGATGAATTCGATCTTGACAGGCAGATGCACTGCCAGGTCCACGAGTCTGGTCGTTTGAAGGTGATGATCTGCCCCAAATCCGGCGATACCGCGCGTCACCGTCGCGCCTGATACGCCACGGAAAAAGAGAAAATCCAGAATGGCGGCATAGGCCGCGCTCCCGTGGTACTGCTGGTCCTCAGCCACATAAATGCCGACCTTCTTACCCGGTCCGGCTGCGAGCATGTTGTCCTCCTGAAATTAGAGTCCTCTCTGACCAACCAGAAACTCTGCCACGCGCCAAGCAGTCCGCCTCCGGCATGCCCTTCTTGTTTGAGTTGCTCGTGGAAGGCTTCGAGCTCCTTCCCACAGATTGGACACGCTCCCTTAGTAAGGGCCTGGCTCATGCTTGCGGCGTGGGGAGAAGCTTCAGCTTTCATGGGATCGCTCTCCCCGCGATCACGCCTCCCCATACTGCAACAAACCCGAAAACCAGGCTCGTTGCCACATAGAGAAGTCCCAGTCCGATCTGCCCATCCTGGATCGTCCGCAGCGTCTCATACTCGAAGCTGGAGAAGGTCGTGTAGCCCCCGATGAACCCTATGGGGATCAGGTATCGCCAGTTGGGACTCCAATGAGTTCTCATCGTCAGCAAAGCAAAGACAAGGCCAATCAAAAACGAACCCGTGATGTTGATCACGAGCGTTCCATAGGGAAAACGAGTTCCCATTTTGCTGCCGACGTAACTGCCCAGCCAGAAGCGCAGNNCTTTCCCCTTCATGTACAGCCAGCCGCACACGTCACGAAGCCAGAGTTTTCCCTCTCAGTGCGCTTTCTAGTGCTTCCAAGTCGCGGCGAATATTGTCTTCGTCTTGCCCGGTTCGCAGTTCCTGGTTTCCCAGGGACCTCTCCTTTGCCACTCATGAAGTCCTCACCCAGCACTCAAGGTGACTTCCTGAGACACCGCAGGCTTTCCTTCGGTTGACTTCTGCAGCAAGTGTCTCGGCATGAACCAGGCATTCGCAATCATAGTCGGAATGACGGCGCTGCCGATGACTGTCGCCACCAAATGTGAATACTGCACTTGATCAATAATGCCGTGGTTCAAGCCAAAAAGAGCAGAAATCGTTCCAAAGGTGAGGCCGGTGGACATCATCAGCGTGAAGTACAAGCCTTCCTCGCGCTGATACTGGAATGCCTTCACGGTGGGGAACAGTCCCACCACCTTGGAGATCATCTTCGCGAAAAACAACGCGACAAACACTAGCGGAGCGGCTCTAAGCGCTGGCACCGAAACAAATGATCCAGCCCGGATGAAATAGAACGGTGTAAGGAGACCGAACGTGAGAGTGCGGAGCCGCCGTATCAAAACATGGTCTTTACCAACGGTTCCCGCCAATACCATTCCGATGATGTATGCGGGCAAAACAGCTTCGCTCCCCGACCACACTGCCAATCCGCCCATCGCGAACAACACGAACAGCAAGTACTTCGCTTCGAGTTCGGAGACCCTCCCTCCATAGATTTTGAAGAACCACGGGGTGAGGAAAGGCAAGACCGCGAATATAGCCACGCTCGCGCCGACGAAGATCAAAGTCTTGATTGTGAACGGCGAGAAGATGAGGCCCAGCGCGATTACGGTTCCCAGGTCATTCACAAAACAGGCTGCCAGAACGGCCTTCCCGAAATCTGTGACGTTGAAACCGAGTTCCAACATCACTGCGTAAACGACGGCTACGGAGGTCGTGGACAAAGCAACTCCTGCCAGCCAACTCGATCGGGTCGTCCAATGCAAGACGTAGTGAGCGACTGCCGCGCAGCCCAGGAACGGGCAGACAAATCCCACCAGGCCGATCACCGTTGACTCTTTCCACTTGGTCCGGAAGATGGCGGGATCGAGTTCGGCGCCGGCCAAGAAGGTGAGAACAATGGCACCAGTACCGGCCAGGAAACTGATCCAGTCACTTTTGGCGCCGAGACCGCCCTGCACAATAAAAGCGCCAAAGATGAGCTGGGCAACCGTGCCAACAACAATTTCGGTGAGGGCCGTAGAGATTTTGAACCAAATAGCGAGAAGAGTCGCCACGAGGGCCAAACCCACCCACACAGACGCAAGAACCCAGACGTTCTGCATAGAACGACACCTCGACTTTTTCTGCGGATTCTCGCCGGCACCATGACTCCGCGACAAGTCCCGCTTGTCAGGAGTCATCAGCTGTGCCCGGCTTAAGCGTTGGGACAGCGGTTGGTGGTGAACTCCTTCACCGTGGTTAATGGCTCAAGTACAGCAAAAGATGACTATCGAAGTCAACGGCATTCGTCATACGCGAAATTCGGAGTTCTGCTAGACGCAACTTCCGACACGGCACAGGTCGCAATCATGCGATTAAGGCGTTGGTGAGGGAGGGCCGAAGATTCGGAACAGGTCCGACGGTTGTCGTCCAGGACCACTTCTACGTCAGGTAACAGCAAATTGCGAGTTGCGGGTCACTCCCGTGGGGCCCCCTCTTGCTTGGCCGCTCGCAGAGGCATAACGTTAGTCGGGTGATCTTTCCTCGGTGTAGTGGAATCCTGCTCCACGTCACATCTCTGCCCGGTGGCCACGGTATTGGCGATCTCGGAACTTCTGCTCACGAGTTTGTGGAGTTTTTGGCCGAGTCAGGACAGAAAATCTGGCAAGTATTGCCATTGAGCCCTACGGGATACGGCGATTCCCCTTATCAGTGCTTTTCGGCATTCGCCGGCAACCCGCTTTTCATCGATTTGAGAGCTCTTCTTGAGCAAGGTCTTCTGTCCGCTGACGATTTGACCAATGCACCGACGTTCCCTGAGGAGTACATCGAATACGACCGCGTAATCGACTTCAAACAGCGTCTGCTTCGCACAGCCGCTCGGGCTTTTCTGGAGGGCAGTGCCCAGACTGACCGTCGCCTTTTCGTCACGTTTTGCGAGAATAACAGCGATTGGCTGGACGATTATGCGCTCTTCATGGCGTGCAAGAGAGTCCACAAGGACGCGGCGTGGGTGCATTGGGACGCGGGAATGCGACGGCGGGACCCAGCCGCTCTAAGAAAATGGAAAAACGAATTGTCGTCCGAGATAGAGATTCACAAGTTTTCGCAGTTCGAATTTTTCCGACAGTGGGAGAATCTCAGAGCTCGCTGCACTCGTCGCGGCATACGGATTATGGGCGACATCCCGATCTACGTCGCTCACGACAGCGCTGATGTGTGGGCCCATCCTGAATTGTTTCGTTTGAATGAGCAAGGCAAGCCCACTGCAGTTGCAGGCGTTCCGCCGGACTATTTCACCGCAACGGGTCAACTTTGGGGAAACCCTCTCTATCGGTGGGACGTATCTGCCATTTCTGGTCACCGGTGGTGGATTGATCGCGTCCGAGCATCGCTCAAACTATTCGATCTTGTGCGACTGGATCACTTCCGGGGTTTCGAGGCCTATTGGGAGATCCCAGGGGGTGCCTCGACGGCGTCCGGAGGCAAGTGGGTACAGGGCCCTGGTGCGGAGTTTTTCCGAATCTTGCAAACTGAATTGAAAGAGCTGCCATTTGTTGCTGAGAACCTCGGTGTGATTACTCCCGAAGTAGAAGCTCTTCGCAAGCAGTTTGGTTTCCCCGGCATGAGCCTGCTCCAGTTTGCCTTCGGAAACGATCCACAAGGACCCACCTTCCGCCCTCACAACTATTCTCGCGAGCTTGTGGCGTACACAGGCGGACACGACAACGACACTACTGTGGGGTGGTGGACCAGTGCGGGTGTGGGGGAAAGCACTCGAAACGCCGAAGACATTCGCGACGAACGCGACTTTACGCGGGCCTACTTGGGGTTTCATAACGAGCCGGTCAACTGGGTATTCATTCGTACGGTCTTGGCGTCCGTGGCAAACATCGCCATTATTCCTTTGCAGGATATTTTGGGTCTGGGCAGTGACGCCCGGATGAATTTACCTGGCACAGTGAGTGGAAACTGGAAATGGCGTTATAAACAGAAGGCGTTGACGAAGGAAATCGGTGAACAGTTACGAAGGCTAACACTTCTGTACGATCGTTGACAGTCTTTGCGTCTGGCATTCATCAAAACCGCCTTCCGCTGGCGAGTCCACCGAAGAAAAAACCGGAACCTGCCCTAGGATGCCTACGCATGAACGCGCCTGTTCTTCAGCTCTAAGCAGCTCTAGAGGGGCGACGGTTCGTCTTCGTTCTCCTCTTTTTTCCCGCGAACAAACTTCTTTTCCAGAAGACGTTGCGCCAACTCTCGGCCCCCCATGCCGAATGCGATTGCCAACCCAAGCATCAGGGCTCCGAAAGCGATTCCGAAGGCAACCAGCATGGTCTGTTCCGCCAGGCCGAGTTCTTCAAAGACGATAGATAGTACAAAAACGACAATGATGCTGCGGACCGCAAGACTCAGAAGCCGGGGCGAAGGCACATTCGCGTTTACTGCAGCCAGCAGTGCAGCGCGAGAAAAAAAGCTTGCGGCCAGCAGTCCGAAAAATGTGATGAACATCGCTACGAACAGGCGCGGCATGAAAAGAAAGAACCTTGCGATTTGCTCCTGCAGGCCAAGGATCCCGAGCACACTCACACCCAGCAGAATGAAGCCGAGCCAAGTCACCCAGAAGATGAACCGGCTGAGTATTTCCGTCGCCGAAGGCAGGGCGGCTTTGCTGAGCAGTTGAGAAGCGCCTGCGTTTTCTGAAAGCTTGTCGAACTTGATGAGCCTCAGAATGCTGCGGAGAACCACTTTTACAGCGTACGCGATCACCCAGCCGACAAATGCAAGGATCAGCATTACGATGAGACGAGGAAGGTAGTGGGCGAAACCCCTGGCTAGCTCGTGCAGCGCTTGAGTAAGTTCGCTGATAATCATTTCCCGCATAGTTGCCTCACTCTCTCGATTTCCAAAGCTGCAGCAGATACGGCTTCAATCGCTCGAATTCAAGGCATAAGCCTTCGATATTGTTCTCGACGTCGTTCGCAGAACTGTTGCGGTTCTCGATCAGGAACGTGAACACTCTCCCGCGAAAAAGCGGGGCGAAGGCTTGGATGATATGATCCCGGCTGATCACAGATTTCTGATACGAGGCTGCGAACTCGTAAACTGTCCTGACCCAAAATTCCGCAGAGTAATGAAAATCCTCTTCTCCCAAGCGTGCGATTCGCTGGAGTTCTGCCAAGGTGGAAGGGGTTAGAATCGACTGATAGACGGCCTCCAATTCGGCAACTCCAGTCGAGAACATTTCTCGCAGCCGTTTCCGATTTACCCGCACTCCCTCCAGGACCACTTCCAGGTCGGGGCCGGTAGTAGGAACCGGCTGGGAGCCGGCCACGGTGCTCCAGGCCGGAAAGTCAGATTCTAATGCAGAGAACAACGCGCCCACAGTTTGCCGCAGCGTCGGCACTAGATCAGCGGCGTGTCGGTCGATGTGATCCTTTTCTCCAAGGAAGGACTGGCAGACCCGGTATCCTCCCGTGATCGCAGCCAGAGTGAAGCGGAGTTCGGTACCAGCCCCGTCGGTTCCATCATTCCATCCATTTTGGCCAAGGAATTGGCATCCGAGACGGCCGGAGAATCCGAACTCAGGCGCGTACGCTTCACGGATTCTTGCCCCGTAGAGTGCGCGGATCATCGGGTACAGCAAGTTCGTCATCAGCAGTCCTTCAAACTTGTGTCTGCGATATGTGGGAGTAACCAGATCGAAGCCGTCGCGACAAATGGGGAGCAGAAGGCTTGAGAGCCATTCGGATTCAATATTCGCGGACTCGGGTGACATCACGATACAGGCCTTGGCGCGGAGCAGTTCGGCCGCAGTCAGAATAGTCCGCAACGCGACTCCGCTCTCCGGACTGCTCGCATACTTTGTGCTGATTGAGTGCAGCGTGCGGAGCGCGTTCAGATTGGGAGCAGGGCGCACGTCATCGATCGAGATGCCCGTGACCAGTTCGGGAGTGCCATCACGCGACCCCCCATCGGCATTAATGATTACGGCTCGCTCCCGCGGAAAGAAGCGTAGGAGGCCGCTTTGAATTGTATGGACGATCGATCTGATAGTCTTGGCGTTATTGTGAGTGGGCAAACCCACAAGGATATCTACCTCGCCGACGTTGATCAGCTGGCGAAGAAAATCATCGGTAAGAAAAGTCCCATCTTCCAATTTCAACTC
>PLKR01000658.1 GCA_003140655.1 Acidobacteriaceae bacterium
GCTTCTTCTCGTTGGGGAAGTCGCACTGGCTGAGTTTGGCCGCCTTCGGCGGAGGTGGCGGCGGATTCTCGATGGTCACTTGCGTCGAGGCTGGTCCGGTCAGACCGCGCGAGTCAGTGCAGGTGGCGCCGACAGTGATCGTACCGGGAGATGCGCCAGTGGTGTTCAGAGTCGCCGAACTGCCACCGCCGGATACGCTGCCACTGCTGGCGGTCCAACCGCCGACAGAAACGGGAACACCGTCAGGACTGGTGCAACTGGCCGACAGGCTCACGGTTCCACCAGCTTGCAAGCTCGAAGGATTGGCGGAGAGAGACATGGTGGGTGGATTCTTCGGCGGCAGCGGTTTCACCGTGAAGTTAGCCGAGCAGGTCGCTTCGTTGTTCTTCTTCTCTTTGGCGTCGGTGACATGCGCCGTGACCGTGTAGCTGCCCGGGGCCACCCCGTTCGTGTCGATCTGAGCGGTCGTGTCCTTGCCGGTAATCTGACCTCCATTGCCACTCCAGGCATAGGTGACCGTATGCTTGGGGTTGAAGTTGCTGGCGGCGACGGTCGCGGTGATGGGTTCGCCCACCATCACTCCACTGGGCTGCACCGAGCAACTGGCGGCCGGCGTTACCGGCGGCGCCCCACCCCAGCTGAATACCAGGCCGGTGCGCAGGCGGACACCGTCGAACGAGGGACGGCGCAGATCGGGAAAGTCGGACGCGGCAAAATCTGCGTAGTTGTGCCGGCCCCAGACATAGTCGGCCTCGAACAGACGGAAAGCAATATTCTTGCGGATGGGCAAGTCCATTCCTCCGCCCAAGATAGCTCCAATTCCGTTGCTTGAGTTGAGACCGCTGACGTTTACGCGATTCAGACTCACCAGGGTATGCAGGAAGTAATTCGCAGAATCCGTGCGCCATATGAAGCGCGGCCCGACCGACACTGTGGTTTCGTAGTTGCTGCTCCCCCAGTTATGACCCAAGTCGACTTCCGCTCCCCAATGCGGATCGAAATTGTAGGTGAAGGCGCTGCCGAATCCCTTCGCCATGTCCGGCACAATGAAAGGAGAGGGATTGTTGGGATCGCCGAAGGCGGCGGGAACCGTGCCGCCCGGATGCAGCCATTGATATCCGACAAACACGTCATACTTTGGATTCGAGTCGCTCTGCGCCAGCGCAGGACTCGAGATGAGAGTAGCTGCCAAAGCAATCAACAAGCCGACTGCCACCCGGCCCTTCCGCAGTTTGGAACAAAGTGACATTCCGTCCTCCAATGATTTGCGCGCTGTGCCTGCGCTTTGTGCGCCAGGCCACGCTGAAAAGATAACGCAGGATTAAGAGCTTGAACTGGACTTCATTTTGGGAACTGGCAATTCTAACCCACGGCAATCTTAAAGCGAAAGAGTGATTTTCAAGAATTGCATAATCCAACGACAGATTTTCCGGAATCGCGACTTGTCTCAAATTGACATTACAATTACAGAAGACAGCCGCCACGACCGGCGGCCCGGATGAAAATGGCCCACCGATGGGCCTGGACCTTGCCCCGCGGGAAGCTGGCCGCGTATGGTTGTAGTCTCGGTTCTAACGGAATCGCAGGTTGGAAGAACGCCATTAAAGCGGCAGGCACGAACCCAGGGATGAACCAAGAAAAAGTACTAATCGTTGAGGACGAAGAGAACGAGCGCACGGGACTGGCCGAGTTAGTTTCCTCGTGGGGGTATCGGGCCGAAACCGCCCGTGATGGCGTGGAAGGACTGGAGAAAGCGGCGCAATGGACTCCGTCCATCGTCGTTACCGACCTGAAGATGCCGCGCATGGGAGGCATCGAACTGCTCGAACGATTGGGGGAGCAGTCGCAAGCCATGGCGGTGATTATGGTGACCGCGCAGGGTACGATCGACAGCGCGGTGCAGGCCATGCGCATGGGAGCGTATGACTACATCACCAAACCCATCGACACCAGCCGCCTGCGTACCATGCTGCAGAACGCCTCCACGCTGGTGGGTTCCCGCTCTGAGTTGGAAAGCGCCCGCCGCAAGCTGCGCGATTCGGGTTCCCTGGGCCAACTCAATGGGGCGTCGCGCAAGATGCAGGAGATCTTTCGGCTGATCGAATTAGTCGCGCCCAGCACCGCTTCGGTACTGATTACGGGAGCCAGCGGTACGGGCAAGGAGCTGGTGGCCCGCACCATCCATCAACTGAGTCCACGCCGCGACCGGCCCTTCGTCGCTATCAACTGTGCAGCCATTCCTGAAACATTGATCGAGAGCGAGATCTTCGGCCACGAAAAGGGCGCCTTCACAGGAGCGTTGGAACGGCGCACCGGCTGCTTCGAGCTGGCCGAAGGGGGCACCATCCTGCTCGACGAAATTGGCGAAATGCCCGTGGGAACCCAGGCTAAACTCCTGCGCGTACTCGAAGACCACAAGTTGCGCCGCCTGGGCAGCAAAGTTGAGACCTCAGTAGATGTGCGCGTGCTGGCTGCCACCAACAAAGTTCCGGACGATGCTGTCGCCAGCGGTCAATTGCGCAACGATCTCTATTACCGGCTCAACGTCTTCAACATCCACATGCCTCCGTTGCGGGAACACAAGGAAGATATCGCCGATCTGGTCCAACTTCTTGTGTCGGAAATGAGCGCGAAGCACTCCCGCAAAGTTGCCGCGGTGAGCGAAGCCGTGCTGAATCTGTTCAACAATTATTCCTGGCCGGGAAACGTCCGGGAGTTGCGCAATACCATTGAACGCGCCGTGATTGTCTGCGANNCCGCCAATGACCCGGACGCCGTGCGTATGGGCGTGGGCACGACCGTCGGTGAGGCGGAAAAAATGCTCATCCTCAAGACGCTGGAGTCCACCAGCAATAACAAGACGAAGGCGGCGGAAATCCTCGGCATTAGCTTGAAAACCCTGCATAATAAACTTAAGGAGTACGGCAGCAGCGCCCCGGACGCGGCCCCTGACAAGGAGGAATCGCAGTGATCGGCGATCAGTGGCCAGGTGTTGGGTGATTAACGATAGAATTTTCCGACTCATTCGTCTGTTGCCAGCCGCTGCTTCGACTGACCACTAGCCACTGAACACCGGCCACTGTTCTATCCCATGCGACGCAAAGCCATCATCGTAACCGGCATCACCTTCATGGTGACCGTGATGGTGACTGCGTTCTCGTATCTCTACATCTCGCAGATTCTTCGTCAGCGCATCACCAATGCCTACGAAAGCGCCAGCCGCCTGACTCAGCAACTGGCCTACTTCGCCGAAAACGATCTGCCGGACTTGAGCAGCACCCCCATCAATACCGATGACCCCGCGGCGGTGCGCCGCGCGCTCGCCGAATACCTGCCGATGGATACCAATCTTTTGAACAATCTCGAATCCGAGGTGGCGCTTTGGCCCTTCATCTACGACGCTTCCGTGCTGGACGCGAACGGCAAAGCACTCCTCCATACCAATCCCCAATTGGTGGGTAAGCAGGTTGCCCCACGGCCGGACTTTTACGCGGTCACGGCCGCTCACTCCTGGGAACAGTTTCGCCTGGTATACCGCCCCGCCATCGTTTACGACGTGAGCTTCCCGCTGCAACTCAACGGAGCGCCCTTCGGCACGATCCACACCGGTGTTTCCACGGTCTTTCTTAAGAGTGAAATCACGCCCCGGCTCCTGCACGCCATCTATTTCTCAATTGCGTCGATCTTCGCCTCTCTCTTGATCGCCGCCGGCGTGTCCAATCTCGCTCTGGGACCGCTCAAGAAGATCAGCCGCAACCTGGATAGCGTCAGTTCGGGCTCAAGCGAGGCACTCTCCGGAGACGAATCGGAACACGATGAACTAGGACTGGTCACGCTGAAGATTGCCAACCTGGGCCGGCAGATGCGCGACAGCCGGGAAATTTTTTCCGCCCTGAAAGACAACGTGGACCAGCTCATGTCCAAGCTGCAGGATGGCTTGATGCTGTTCACGCGAGANNAGCGAAGCCTTTTCCCGTGATTCTTCCCTGGGCACGCTGGTGCTCGATGCTTTCGAGCACAAGCGTCCGCTTCTGCAACGCGAGTCAGTCGCCGCCGCCGGCAGGCGCGTCCAGGTCTCTTTAGATTTTCTGCAGGAGAAGAGCACTCAAATCGGCGCTCTTTTGATCATGCGAGACGCTGAGTCCGTCCGGCGCATCGGAGACGAAATTGAGATGTCCCGCCGCCTCTCTGCCAGCGGTCGTGTGACCGGCGGCGTTGCCCATGAGGTAAAGAATCCCATCAATGCCATCGTGCTCCACTTGCAGCTCCTGCAGAACAAGCTGGCGCAATTGGACCCCGATACCCGGCGTCACATGGACATCATTGGCAGCGAAATTCACCGGCTCGACCGGGTGGTGCAAACTCTGGTTGACTTCATGCGGGCTCGCGAGCTTCACCTGGAGGAAGTGGACCTGCGCCGCGTGCTCGAGGACGTGGCGCTGCTTGCCGCTCCAGACGCGGAACAGCATGGCGTCACCATCAAGCGCGACATGCCCGGGGAACCGCTGCCCATCAAAGCAGATCTTGACTTCATCAAGCAGGCCCTTCTCAACGTCGTTCTCAACGGCATCCTGGCCATGCCTCATGGGGGCCAGCTCACGATCTCGGCGCGTCGCGACGAAGATGCGGTGGTCGCCGAAGTCCGCGATCAAGGCGTGGGCATCGCTCAGGATGTGCAGGATAAGATCTTTGAGCTTTACTTCACCACCAGGAAGGACGGCAACGGCATCGGCCTGGCGCAGACTTACCAGATCCTGCAGTGGCACTACGGCTCGGTGGAATTTGAATCGAGAGAAGGGGAGGGCACGATGTTCCGCTTTCGCCTTCCCCTCGCTGCCTCAGGCTTGACCCCGGAGCACGCAGCCGGTTCCCACGCTGAAACGGTACTGTCAAAGCCCACAACTTGATTTCTGCCGCGTCTCTCCGAGGCGTAAAATTCGAACAGCTTCACTACGCAATACGGATATCGAAGATGACTTTGGCCGCAATCCTTGCCGTTTATGTTCTCAGCCTGGGCCATTCAAGCACGGCTTGGTTGCCGCCAGCCGTCCAAAGATTCGCAGCACAGTCCGCAGACCGGCAATCGCCCGCCGTGACGTCCTCGAACTCGTCAACACCCGAAAGCCAGGCAAGCGGCTCATCGCAAACACCCGCGCAACCTACGTCCGCTCCCACGCAGCCGCCACAGGATTCTGCGGATCAATCCAAGCCCGCTCCAAAACCGCACCATCGCAAGAAGGCGGGTACGCCAAAATGCTCAACGGACGCGCCAGCGCCGAACTCCGCGAAAAATTCCGCCCCGTCGACGGCCTGTCCGCCTCCCAAGAAGGTTGTCCGCAACGGAGGATCGGACGAACCCGCGGTCCAACTTACCGGCGGCACAACTGCCGAACAGGCCTTGCACCAACGCTCTACCGAACAACTCAGACTCGCGACCGAAGAAAACCTGAAGAAAATTGAAGGACGCCAGCTCGGCCCCAGCCAGCAGGACATGAAGAATCAGATCAATCAGTTCATGGAGCAGTCACAGACGGCCGCCGCCGCCGGAGACCTCGACCGCGCCCACAATCTCGTCCTGAAAGCTCACTTGCTCTCGGATGAGCTGGTTAAGCCGTGAACATACGCCTGGCTGAAGGATGATCTTGAAAACTACGCCGCACCCCGTGGTTCCGTAGTACGAACAGGTTGCATCGCCTCCAGCAGACGTGGTGCCGTAACAAACGACCGAACCGAACTCACTTCCCTTTCGCTCGCGCCGCATTCACTTTGGTTAGCAGATCCTGCGACATGGCCTGCACCGGACCAGGAATCTTCACCGCTTCCACTAATACCTCGCGTGCCTCGCTCACCTTGTTGAGCTTGGCGTAGGCAAAGCCCAGACGGTATAGCGCAACGGAGTACTGTTGATCGTCTTGTCCCTTCAGCAGTCCCGCAGCCGACCTCAACTCGGGAATTGCCGCCGTTGTCTTGTCTTGCTTCATGTAGGCATAACCCAGAGTTGAGTGCGCCACTCCCGCGGAAAGTTTCCGTGACTTGTCGGCGTCAGGAGCGTCAGCCTTCGCCAGTTCCAGCACCTTCTTTGAATAGGTGATTGCCTTGCCCAGACTGCCCGGTTTGGTGTCGTCCGAATAGAAACCGGCCAGCAGCAGCAGAGCTGGCAATGAGTTGGGATTCGCTGCCAGCGTCTTTTCTCCGTAGGCTACAAGCCGCGCCTGATCGTTCAACTGGCCGGGGCCCAGCGTATACATCGCATAGCTCGACACTTGATCCTGGAACTTGGAATCCGGAAACGCCGCGGTGTATTTCTCGATTTCCGCCATCCGGCTCTTGGCGTCGTTCTCGCTGGCAATCACGTTGAATCCCGCCGACTCCAGAAAATCGCAGTTGTTCTTGGCTGCATCCTTATCTTCCGCCACCTGCCGCTTGAAATCTTCGTCACTCATGTCATCCGGCTTGGGCTGCTTGCCGATNNGAGCTGCAAACTTCCCCGCCCTTTGCCGCATAGCCCATCAGCTTCGTATTGTTCTTCGCCTGCTGCGCGATGCTGGCCTGCGAGACCAGGATCTCGAGGTTCCGCGGAGCCCCGGCCAGCGCCTTGTCTCCATAATCGATCGCTTTGTTCAAGTCGCCGGAGGTCTGGTAGGCCTGCGAAATCTGCCAGTTCCCATAAGCGACGGCCGCCGGGTTGGCCGCGTACTTCTGCACGAAGTCCTGGTACATGGCGAGCTTTTTCGCCGCGTCCTGCTCGTTGGAGATTTCCTGAAGATCGTGGTCTTCAGGCGTGCCTGCGGGAATCACGATCTTGTCTGTCTGTGCGCCAGCACGCGGCGCGAAAAAAAGAGTTTGGAGGAAGAAACAGGAGACGACAGCCAGCACCAGCGACCGCGCATAGCGTTTCATAGGTCACCTCCGCCGTGATGCGCAAATGGATGTCCACTTCCAACCGCAGGCGAATCCTAGCGCCGAATGCGGCTCCATGCAAGAGCCGGGCGCACACTGAGCGGAGACAATTCGGCACGGAGACACGGTGCGAGTGCTCAATGGTCAGTAGAACGGCCGAGTCAGCGTTTTACTGGCCACGGATCACTGATCGCTGACCACTGACCATTGATCACTTTCTCCGTGACTCTGTAGCGAACTCCAGCCGTCCCTGAACTTNNGGATGCGCGCCATCCTCGGCCAGCGTCCGCTGCGCTTCGTGTTTGCCGCCAACGTGATCTCTATGTTGGGCAGCGGGATGAACTCGGCCGCTGTGGCCTGGTACATCCTCGAAGCTACGCACTCGGAAATGGCGCTCGGCACCTTCGCCGTTCTGCAAACCATTCCCGCCATGCTCATGCTTCCCTTCACCGGAGTCATTATTGACCGCGAAGACCGGCGCCGCCTGGTCATGTGGCTCGATGCCGTCCGGGCTGTGATCATCGTGACCGTAGCCGTCCTTGCCTTTCGGCATCGCGTCCAGGTGTGGCAGCTCTATTTGATGAACACCCTCGTGGCCGCAGGCTTCTGGATGTTCTGGCCAACCATCACCGCACTGATCCAGGAACTCACGCCCGAAGGTCAATTCGTGCAGTCCAATACTCTTCTTCTGGCCGGGGTGCAGGGAGGCTGGCTCATTGCCGGCTCGCTCGTCGGCTTCATGTACAACCACATCGGCCTCGGCGGCGTGCTTTTGATCGATGTTTCTACTTACGTAGTTTCGTTCTCGTGTTACTTTGCCGTGCGTAAGGGGCGTCACGTCGTGTTGCGCCCGGAGGAACTGCGCGCCGATCTCCTCGCCGCTGAAACCCAGTTCCAGCGCTTCTGGCGCGAGATGCGCGAGGGCCTGCACTTTCTTCGCGACCATCGCGCCGTTATCCTGCTGGGCATCAGTTGGGCGCTGTTTCTCGGGGCCATGATTACCGGAGTCGTCGTCACTCCATCTCTGAGCGAGCGCATCTTCCACGCCGGCGCCGTCGGCTACGGATGGCTCAACGCGGGATGGGGTACTGGCGCGTTTCTCAGCGCGTTATACGCCCCCGCCATCATCGCCAGCCTGGGCGGACGCCGTTCCGTGGCGTTTTCCATGGCGATCATAGCTGCATGCGTGGTCTGCGCTCCGGTTTCGGGGTGGCTCGTCGCCGCCATACTGCTGTATGGGGTGATGGGATCGGCACGCGGCGTCGGCGGCATTGCCATGAACACCAGCCTCATGGAGATGGTCCCTCAACATCTGATGGGACGGGTGCAAAACACCTTCTACTTCGCCGGAACTTTTCTGCAGCTCGTGCTCGCCCTCGCCGTCGGAGCGGTGGCGCACAAGGTCAGCTTGGTAGCCGCGTTCGCGATTCTGGCCTGTGTCTACGGGTTGTCGTTTGTGGCCGCTAGTTGGCCGGTGGAAACTGTAGCCGCGGGAGAGCGAGTCAGCGTGGAACTAAGTCAGAAGTAAGAAGTTAGAATATGCAGCAGGAAAACCCGAGTGCGAGTGATTCTCCCACTGCATTTTCTTACTTCTGCATTCTGACTTCTGCCTTCTGACTTTTCCTCCCACCTGTTATTCTTTCCCATTCCAAGGAGCATTCATGTCCTCTGACCTGCAGGGCCGTAACGCTGTCGTTTTCGGAGTCGCCAACAAGCGCTCCATCGCCTGGTCCATCGCGCAGGGACTGCACGCTGCGGGCATGAAGCTCGCCATCACCTACCAGAACGAACGCTTGGAACAGGAAGCGAAAGACCTCATCCTGTCCCTGCCGGGCGCTGAAGGCTACATGTGCGATGTCAGCAAAGACGAAGAAATCGACCGCCTCTTCGCCACGCTGAAAGAGCGCCACGGCAAGCTGCACGCTCTAGTCCACTCCGTCGCCTACGCTCCCGCCGACGAACTTAAGGGAGAATTCCTCAANNGCAGTTTCCCGCGCCGCCGCACCGCTCATGGAAGACGGCGGATCGATCCTCACCATGACTTACTACGCTTCCGAGAAAGTCGTGCCCCGGTACAACGTGATGGCTGTAGCCAAAGCCGGCTTGGAATGCTCGGTGCGCTACCTCGCCTACGATCTGGGGAAGAAGAAGATCCGGGTAAATGCCATCTCCGCCGGACCGGTGAAAACCCTGGCCGCGCGCGGCATCTCCGGCTTCGGCGACATGCTCAAAGCACACGCCGAGCACGCCCCGCTCGGCCGCAACGTAGATGTGAACGAAGTCGGCTCGACCGGAGTCTTTCTCGCCTCCGACGCCAGTTCCGGCATCACCGGCGAAGTTATCTACGTTGACTGCGGGTATAACATTATGGGGTTCTGAAGGCAGGTTTTCCGTTTTCGGTTCTCAGCCAGTCGCGAACGCACGCACGACCGATACGGTGTTTCCGGCGTGGGATAAATGCTTATGGTGTTTCCTCGATTCGTTTGCGTAACCGTTTCGTGCATCGTCCTTGAGGTCACGCTCAATTCCGCCCCACAGACTATCCCGTTCGACGTGGTCAAGGGGACCAAGCTGACCGCCAATGGGAATTTCACGTTTGGCTTTATCAACGCGATGGTGAATTCGGCCGGAGGGCAGGTCAACGCCAGTCGCGGCACCTTGGATTTCGGCAACCTCGAGGACGGTGAAGGTGTAGGCGGCACGGGAACCACAAACGGTTGGTCCGTCACGGCTGTCTCGCCGTTCCCCATTGTCGCTCTGGGGACAATCTTCGGCGCTCGCGGATCCGATGCGAATTACACCTTTTATCCGAGTGACCGCACCTACTTCGCACGAGCCATTGGAGCGCTTCCCGCACAATCGGGACAGCCGGGCGGCGCCCCGCCGGCGCGGGCGGCAATAACTTCTCCGCCGGTTCCTAGCGACGCGCTCGGCATGAATAATCTGGGTTCCATGTACTTGGCTGGCCGGGGCGGGTTGCCGCAGGACGACGCCTTGGCGGTGAACTGGTATCGCAAGGCGGCGGAGGCTGGCGATGGGCTTGGCATGAATAATCTGGGCCTCATGTACTTGGCTGGCCGAGGCGGACTGCCGCATGACGATGCTCTGGCCGTGAACTGGTTTCGCAAAGCGGCGGCGGCCGGCGATGGGCTTGGCATGACGAATCTGGGGCGCATGTACGCGGACGGCCGAGGCGGATTGGCGAAGGATGACCTTGAGGCAGTGAGCTGGTTTCGCAAAGCAGCGGAGGCCGGCGATGTGCAATCCATGAACATTCTGCGCCGCCTGTACGAGAACGGTGTAGGCGGGTTGCCGAAGGATGACGCCCTGGCAGTGATCTGGTGTCGCAAGGCGGCGGAGGCCGGCGACGCAGCCCGCATGACTCAGCTCGGCGTTTGGTACGAATATGGCCGGGGCGGGTTGCTGAAGGATTACGCTCAGGCGGCGAACTGGTATCGCAAAGCGGCGGAAGTCGGCGATGCGCGCGGCATGACGAATCTGGGCATCCTGTACCAATATGGCCGGGGCGGCCTGACGAAGGATGATGCCCAGGCGGTGAACTGGTATCGCAAAGCGGCGGAGGCGGGCGACACGTGGGGCATGACGAATCTCGGCACCATGTACGAGCACGGCCGAGGCGGGTTGCCGAAGGATGAAGTTCAGGCGGTGAACTGGTTTCGCAAAGCGGCGGAGGCCGGCGATGGGGGTGGCATGGCTGGTCTTGGTGCCATGTACGCGCAGGGCAAGGGCGGGTTGCCCAAGGATGAAGCTCAGGCGGTAAACTGGTTTCGCAAAGCGGTGGAGNNCGGGCGATGCGCTCGGCATGACCGGCCTTGGCATCATGTACATGACCGGCCAGGGCGGGTTAGCCCAGGATTATGCACAGGCCCGCTTCTGGTTAGAGAAGGCGGCCGCAGCCGGTAACACCACTGCAAAAGCCAATCTTGAAAAACTTCCGAAATAGATAGAAGGGTCCGATTTAACGTTCGAGAAGATTCGCGGCGCAGCCCAATTGCTAACTGGCAACCCTGATTCGCCGTCCGCTCTCCCCGTCCCGCTCTAAAGAAATCTCCACATCCCGCTCCCGTTGCAATCGCGGAAATTTCTCTCCCCACTCAATCAGCAAAACGCTGCCCGAGGATCGCAGATCGTCCAGTCCCAGCGTTTCCAATTCCCGCGGCGTATCCACGCGGTAAAGATCGATGTGATAGAGATTGGCGCGCGGTCCGCGATACTCGTGCACCAGCGTAAACGTCGGGCTGGTGACGTCGTCCTCCTCCGCCGCCTCGAACCCGGCGGCGATTCCCTTGACCAGCGTGGTTTTCCCCGCGCCCAGATCGCCGCGCAGCAGCACCAGCTTCGGCGGCGCCAACAACTGCGCCAGCGTACGTCCGAAGGCAATCGTCTCCTCCGGCGAATGTGTGGTGATCTCTCGCGTCATTTCCCGACCGGTCGCAGCCACGTGGTGCGCAAACCACGACCAGTATAGCGAGAGCGGACTAGATCGTCCTCGGCACGCTGAGGACCACTGATTTGAGCCCCAGCAAACCCCGGTCCGTCACGTGGTCCAGCGACGTCCGCAAGCGGCGGTTGTCGTCATCCTCAAGCGCGACGAAGCGGAACGGTTGCAGCACTCCCTCGGTCGTCTTCCGCGTCGGAGTGAGGATCTCGGCCATGCCGTGGACCGGCCCCGATTGCGTTTGAAACGCCAGTTCGACGAAGGAACCGTTCCCCAGCGAACGCGGCAGCTGCAACAGTCCGCCAGTCGCGGAAATGGTTTGGAGTTTAGCTTTTGTGCGCCGGCCATCTTCTAAACGAATCGCAGCCAGGACGGAATCGCCTAGTTGGACCCGGGCCGCGCGCCGCGAAGAGTGCGGTTGGGGAAAGTGGGTCATAAGCTATCTGCACTATGGCACGCCGGCAGGAGCGGGTAACAGGTTACGGAAGCAGATGGCCGGATTCCCGCGCCAGGAGCGGTGTTTCAGCGACCCAACTGCAGCGCCGTCAGACACATCGCAAGAGTGTACTAACTCATTAATGGCCGGAAGGACAGACAAAGCCTTCTGCTGCCGCTCGGACCGCTCACCAACGCACGAGTCTTTCTTCCGCCCTTTCGCGCGTTCGCCGAAACGACTCCGGCAGTCCCTTCAGCAGATCAGTTGCCACCAGCGAATGCTCGCCCACGCTTTCGCGCATCACGTCGCCGGCAAGTCCGTGCAGATGCACCGCCGCAAGCACGGCTGCCAGAGCATCTTCCTGATGCTGCGCGATCATTCCCGCAACCATCCCTGTGAGGATGTCTCCCGTGCCGCCAGTAGCCATGCCAGGATTGCCCGTCGTATTGACCCAAGCCTCACCCCCCGGCTGCACCACCAGCGTGCGATGCCCTTTGAGCACCACGATCAGTTCGTGCTCACGCGCGAACTTTCGCGACACTCCCAATCGATCTTTTTGCACATCAGCGATCGAGCATCCCGCCAGACGCGCCATCTCACCCGGATGCGGCGTGATCACAATCGTCCGCCCCTTGCCATTCAATTCCTGCGTGCGACCGTCAAAAGCGTTCAAGCCGTCGGCATCCACCACCATCGGGATTTGAAGTCTTGCAGCCAGACTCCGCACCAGTTCCGCAGTCTGCGGATCCAGCGAAATCCCCGGCCCGATCGCGATCACATTCTTGCTTTCCGCCAACTGCTCGATTCGCTCCCGCGCGCCGGTCGAGATCGTGCCCGCACCCGTCTCGGGCAAGGGCTCGGTCATCAGCTCCGGATGAAATCCGGCCACAGTTCCAAGCACGGATCTCGGTGTCGCGACTGTCGAGAGCCCGGCTCCCGCGCGCAGCGCGGCCATCCCGGCCATCGCGACCGATCCAGCTTTCCCGAGCGATCCGCCGACCACCACCACGTGCCCGTAGCTGCCTTTGTTCGACTCCGCCGGGCGCGGCCCGATCAGTGGCCCAACATCACGCGCCGTGATCACATTCAGTTGCAACGCCGAAACAATCGC